>PBYL01000303.1 GCA_002729595.1 Thalassovita sp.
CTGATTTCTATTGGAATTAAACTGGTATTGTCAACTACATATAAATAGTCATTTAGAATAGTAAACCTAGCTAAAGAACCGCCTTGGCTTATGTTTCCGCCAGACTCAAATGAAGGACTCATATCACTAGATGAGTTTTCTTCGCAACTAAATAAAAGAGTGAATGATATAAATATGAATGGTAGTAGCTTTTTCATTATCTGTAGCATTTAGGGTTATCAACATTTCCGGGAATCCAATCGACTACAATGCCTTTGCTTGGGTCTGGGCATTCGAAATAAACATTGGTAAATGGAGGTACTGAGTTGTGCTGAATCATATTTTCCAGCCTTTCCAAGATTTGTAAATCACCATTAGCTTCTACAGTGAAAGCCACAATATCGCTGTAATTATCAGCGTAGATTACTCCGTCTTTTACAGCTACATCATTGTTGCCGGGTACTTCAACAAAAAATAAGTTTTTAGGTAGCTTCGGATTAGAATTATCAATTACATGAAAACCTTCATTTTTAATATTTACAATGAGGTAATTGTTGTAAGTGAAAATTTTAGAAGGATTTTCAATTGCCTTTGCTGCTACTTTCTGAATATTTAAATAATCTTGATTAGTAGCATAAACAGGCACATAAGTTAAGGCTTCTGAGGTTGGTCTTGTGCCTGTACCCCAAAAAGGTTCATCACTTTCTACACAAGAAAGCATAGAAGTGAAGATGAAAAAATAACATAGTTTTTTGATCATGAGATGGTAGCTTGAAATTTTAGTGTACTAATTAAAGTACGAGGGCTTGCTTCAAGCTGCTGCAAAGGCATAAAAAAAGCCCTTTCGTAATGAAAGAGCTTTTGATTTATATTTATTTTTCAGTCTTAAACTTTGTTCTGCTCTTTAATTTTATTTAATGCAGAACCAGCTTTAAACCATTCAATTTGACCTTCGTTGTAAGTGTGATTTGTAACAACCACATCTTTAGAACCATCAGCATGAACAAACTCTAAAGTTAACGGCTTGCCAGGAGCAAATTCATTAAGATCTAAGAAGTTGATAGTATCTGCTTCTTGTATTTTATCGTAATCAGCCTCATTAGCAAAAGTTAATGCTAACATACCTTGTTTCTTAAGGTTAGTTTCGTGAATACGAGCGAAAGATTTTACAAGAACTGCTCTTACACCTAAGTGGCGTGGTTGCATTGCAGCGTGCTCTCTAGAAGAACCTTCACCATAGTTGTGGTCTCCAACTACAATTGTAGGTATGCCAGCAGCTTTGTACGAACGTTGTACATCAGGAACACCTGCATACTCACCAGTTAATTGGTTCTTAACTTTATCAGTCTCACCATTGTAAGCATTTACAGCACCAGTTAAAGTGTTGTTAGAAATGTTATCTAAGTGACCTCTAAATCTTAACCATGGACCTGCCATAGAGATGTGGTCAGTAGTACATTTTCCTTGAGCTTTAATAAGCAATTTAGCACCAGTGATGTTTTGTCCATCCCAAGGTTTGAAACCTTCTAATAGTTGCAAACGATTAGAATCAGGGCTTACTTTAACCTCAACACCAGAACCATCTTCTGCTGGAGAAATATATCCTGGATCTTCAACATCAAATCCTTTTGGAGGAAGTTCCCATCCTGTTGGAGGATCAAGTTTTACTTCTTCTCCTTTGTCATTAGTTAATGTATCAGTCATTGGATTGAAGCCCAATTTACCTGAAATTGCAATTGCAGCAACCATTTCTGGAGATGTTACAAATGCGTGAGTATTAGGGTTACCATCTGCTCTTTTAGCAAAGTTTCTGTTAAAAGAGTGAACGATTGTATTTTTTTCTTTTTTGTCTGCACCAGCTCTATCCCACTGTCCGATACAAGGGCCACAAGCATTTGTAAATACTTTAGTTCCTAATTTTTCGAATGTATCGATAAATCCATCGCGCTCAATAGTAAATCTTACTTGCTCAGAACCTGGGTTAATACCGAATTCTGCTGCTGGTTTTAAACCTTTTGCTAAAGCTTGCTCAGCAATAGAAGCAGCTCTTGAGATATCTTCGTAAGAAGAGTTAGTACAAGAACCGATTAATCCCCATTCTACTTTTTCTGGCCATCCGTTTTCTTGAGCTTTTGCACTCATTTCAGAAATTGGAGTAGCAAGGTCTGGAGTAAATGGACCGTTTACATGTGGTTCTAAAGTAGAAAGGTCAATTTCGATTACTTGATCGAAGTATTTTTCAGGGTTTGCGTAAACTTCTGCATCACCAGTTAAATGTTCTTTAACACCGTTTGCTAGGTCAGCAACTTCATCACGACCTGTAGCTCTTAGGTAACGCTCCATAGAGTCGTCGTAACCGAAAGTAGAAGTAGTAGCACCGATCTCAGCACCCATGTTACAAATGGTACCTTTACCAGTACATGACATGCTTTGAGCTCCATCACCAAAATATTCAACAATAGCACCAGTACCACCTTTTACAGTAAGGATACCAGCCACTTTTAAAATTACGTCTTTAGGTGCAGTCCAACCGTTCATTTTACCGGTTAACTTTACACCGATTAATTTAGGGAATTTAAGCTCCCAAGCCATTCCTGCCATCACATCTACAGCATCTGCTCCTCCAACACCAACAGCAACCATTCCAAGACCGCCTGCATTTACAGTGTGAGAATCAGTACCGATCATCATACCACCTGGGAATGCATAGTTTTCTAAAACTACTTGGTGAATAATACCTGCTCCCGGTTTCCAAAACCCGATACCATATTTGTTAGAAACTGATTCTAAAAAATTAAATACTTCATTGGATGTATTGATAGCATTCTGAAGATCGGCTGCAGCTCCTATTTTTGCTTGGATCAGGTGATCGCAGTGAACAGTAGTTGGTACAGCCACTTTGTCTTTACCTGCTTGCATAAATTGCAAAAGTGCCATTTGTGCAGTTGCATCTTGGCAAGCAATTCTATCTGGAGCAAAGTTCACATACGACTTACCTCTTTCGTATGCCTCTGTTGCTTCTCCATCATACAGGTGAGAGTACAAAATTTTCTCAGAAAGAGTTAAAGGTTTTCCTACTATCTTTCTAGCTGCTGCAATTCTATCGCCCATTTGGGAATAGACTGCCTTAATCATATCAATATCAAATGCCATATTGTATTTTAATTATATTGGTTGGTAAAAGAGTTTAAAAAAGCTTTGCAAAGCTAAGAAATATACCGATTCAATGTGAACTTAAGTAATATTTCTAGCTATATATTTTTAGCGAATTTTATTCAAAATATCATATTTCCGCTGATAAGCCTTAAATATATAACACCTATTTGACTGAGCAGTTTAATTATTCAATAAAAAATACTAATTAATCTATAATTAAAATTAATGTTTTCTATCTTTCAGCCAATTAATAAAATTATTTGTGGGTATTATAAGAATAAGTTTTGTTTTTTTACGCTATAAATTTTAACCACATAGTCCTATTAAAATCTATATAAAACAAGCATCTATTCTATTTTTTAATCGTATTTAAAGCAATTCACTGTAATGATAATATGGATATTATAATTTTTAAATTTTCCATAATATTTTTACAAAATATCATTTAAGGGAGCGTATTTTCTGGTAATTTTTTTAATGTCAAAAGACTAAATGGGGGACACATTAACTTACGTTTTATTTGTTGTAGGTTTCGTATTGCTGATAAAAGGAGCGGACTATTTGGTAGACGGTTCATCTTCAATTGCAAAGAAATTTAATATATCAGATTTTATTGTTGGGATGACGATTGTATCGTTTGGTACTTCCATGCCAGAGCTAATAGTAAATATATTAGCGAGTGTAAACGGAAGCTCAGAGTTAGCAATCGGAAATATTATCGGTAGCAATATTGCAAATATTCTCCTCATATTGGGTATTTCTTCAGTAATTTGTCCATTACCACTACACAGAAATACTGTTCTAAGCGAAATCCCATTTTCATTAACCAGTGCACTTCTAGTAGGTTTTCTAGCTAATGCAGCTTTGTTTGATAGCAAAGAAAATCTAACCATAAGCCGACCAGATGGCATCATTCTACTTTTCTTTTTTGCGCTCTTTCTAGCCTATATTTTTAGAATGGGTAAAGAAAGCCAATCACCTTTGGTAGAAGCCGATCACGAGATAGTAATTATGCCTATGTATAAGTCTATTTTGATGATTACAGGTGGTTGCTTAGCCTTATTTTTAGGTGGAAAATGGGTAGTAGATGGCGCTGTGAAGATCGCTGAGCATTTTGGCTTTTCACAAACATTTATTGGTCTAACGATTGTGGCCATTGGTACTTCGTTGCCAGAACTTGTTACATCCGCTATGGCAGCAAGAAAGAAAAATACAGATATTGCTGTAGGTAATGTAATTGGTTCAAATATTCTAAACCTCCTTTGGATATTAGGTGTGAGTTCGATCACGATGCCACTACCTTTTGATATTACCACCAATACGGATATTGTTGTATTGATTTTTGCCAGCAGTCTTTTGCTTTTAGCAATGGCAACCGGAACAAAAAACGCCATAGACCGTTGGGATGGAATAGCCTTTGTATTTATCTATGTTGCTTATATAGTATTTTTGGTGTACAGAGGTTAAATACTATCAATTAAAACAGTTTTGCTTCAGGTTTTGGATGATAAAGCCTGATTTTTTTGCTGTTAGGCTAAAAATTAAATCCTCTCTTTTGTTAATAGTCTTATTTTTGTGAAACCTTAAATTTATCATAAGTTATCACTAATTATGTACTTATGTTTGAGGTAGACTGAGTGAAAATTATCAAAAATCAAACATTAAGGGCTAAAATCTGTAAGTATTTGTAATATATCATTAACAACAAAACCGATTGGTTTTAAAATTTTAATGTCGGTTCAGAAAGCTTACTAAATGATATTAATTTTATCTGAAACTATGAAAAAAGTATTGAATACAAGATATCTGTTCGGTTTACTATTTTTTCTAACCAGTTATCAAACCTTTGCTCAGCAGGATATCCCTGTAGAAGAACTTGAGGAGTATAAAGTACAAACCCGAGACCTTGTGGGTTTCTTGCAGTTTACCATGAATACCCTCGGTGATCCAACTACCAATGCTAAAGAAAAGGATATTATAATTAACCAGAGTTACATCAAGATTTTTAGAGATGATAAAGTACAGGTGGAAGACGACCTAGACGAAAATCGAGATGTAGTTTCTAACAAAGATGTGCAGGCTTATTTAAAAGACATCGATTTCTTTTTTAAGCAAGTACAATTCGAATTTAATATATCTGATGTTGAACATCAAGTAAATGACAATGGCCAAGTTTACTTTAAAGTAACTGCTAATAGAAATTTACAAGGCATTACTATTGATAATGATACTGTAAACGTAAATAAGCCAAGATATATAGAAGTAAACTTAGATAGAGAAAATAGAGACTTACGCATTGTAAGTATGTATACTACTCGTCTTAGCGAAGAAGAAGAACTCACAACTTGGTGGAATAATTTAACACTAGAATGGCAAGCTACATTTAGAAGACAGCTACAAATTGTTGAAGATACTTTGAGTTTTGAACAAATTAGAGTAGCTGTTAACATGGAAGATCTTGACATTTCTAATAATGAATTGGTGGCAGATCTTTCTGCACTCAGTAAATTAACCAAGCTTCGTAAATTGAATATTTCAAATACAAATGTGGTTGATCTGGTTCCACTAAGAAACCTCACCCGCTTAGAAGTATTACAATGTTCGCATACTTTGGTAAATGATTTAAGTCCATTAAAGTATTGCACCAATCTTAAAGAGCTTTATTGCGATGGAACTTTGGTTTCTGATATAATGCCACTAGCTAACTTTAGCAAATTGGAGAAATTATATGCTTTTACAACACCAATAAGTGATTTAAAGGCTTTATCTGGTTTGCAGCAATTAAAGGATTTAAGAATTTACGATACACCAGTGTCTAATCTTACTCCATTAGCCAACCTTAAAAATCTAGAAATTCTTAGATGTTCTTATACACAGGTTGCTGATCTTTTACCAATTGCAGGCTTAAAGAGCTTGGAGAGGTTGCATATAGAATATACCAAAGTAACCGGTTTAGATGCTTTGCAGAATATTGCAACATTAAAGCAATTGTATAGCGATGGCAATGAGATAAAAAGTTTAGAGCCATTAAATGGTTTACCAAACTTAGAGAAAGTCTATTGCGATAACACACTAATTACCAGAGAAGAGGCAGCAAAATTTATGTCTAAAAATAGAAATACGCTGGTAATTTATGAGTCTGAACAGCTAAGCAATTGGTGGATCACTATTAGTCCAGCTTGGAAAGAAGTGTTTGCTTCTTATGTTGAACTAGATGAGTCTCCAACAAAAGAACAATTACAGACAGTTGCCAATCTAGCAACTGTAGATATTTCTGGTAAAAAAGAAATAAACTCTTTAGATCCGCTAAAAGAGCTATTACACTTGAGAGAAATCAATTGCCAGAATACTACAGTGTCTTCATTAAGTCCCTTGAGTGACTTGATTGATGTAGAAGTAATTAATTGCTCTGGTACTTTGCTGCCTGCAAATGGATTGGAAGCTGTAAAATCCCTTTCTAACCTAAAAACGCTGGATTTTAGCAATACAATGGTAAGTAATATTCCATTTGGTAACTATACTTCACTTGAAAAAGTAGTAGCTGATAAAACAGGAATTACCTCTTTAAATGCTTTAAACAAGCTTGGTAACTTAAGAATGGTTTACTGCGATAACACAGAAATTAAGCCTGAAAAAGTAAGAGAGTTTGCTTCTGAAAATAGGAATGTATTGGTGATTTACCGTACAGAAAAACTGAAAGGTTGGTGGAAGTTATTAGACGAAGATTGGAAGTCGATTCTAAGCAAGCAAATTGCGCTAGAAGGTGAGCCAGATAGAGAGCAATTGCATCAAATAACTAGTCTTAAAGTGTTGGATATACCAGAAGGCACAAGAATTAACAGCTTAAACCCGCTTTCTGATTTTACAAGTTTAGAAGAATTAAGATTCTCTAATACTGCAGTAAGTAGCTTAAATGCCATTAGCGGATTGAAAACATTGAAGATTTTAGAATGTCCTAAAAACCCAATTTATGAGCTTGATCCATTGTCTGGATTAATTAATCTGGAATATATCAACTTTGAAAATACGCCAGTTAAAAAGCTCGATCCATTGGAAAACCTAAAGCAATTGGAAGTAGTAAAATGTTCTGCTACTCAAATTAAAAAACTAAATGCTTTAGAAGAACTGCCAAACCTTAAAAGGTTAGAGTGTTACAATACCAATGTTTCTAGCGGTAAAGCAAGGCATTTTAAAGAAGATTATCCACAAGTTGATGTGGTTCATTATTAATGGATAATTGAAGTAAAAACAAAGGGCTAGTCAAATAATTTGACTAGCCCTTTGTTTTTACACAAGAATATTACTTATGAAAATGATGCTTCGTAAGCTTCGCTATCAAGTAATGCATCTAAAGAAGCTCCATCAGCTATTTTTATTTTTATCATCCATCCTTTTCCATAAGGATCTGAGTTTACCAATTCTGGTTCTGCATCTAGTGCTTCATTAAATTCTAAAACTTCACCTTTTACAGGCATAAACAAGTCAGAAACAGTTTTAACTGCTTCAACAGAGCCAAAAACATCACCTTCTTCCACTTCGTCACCAACAGTATTGATATCTACATAAACAATGTCTCCTAATTCTTTTTGAGCAAATTCGGTAATACCAATAAGTGCTTCATCACCATCAATTTTTATCCACTCGTGATCTTTAGTGTATTTCAATTCTTTAGGGAAACTCATTTTTATAAAGTTAAAATGTGATAAAGGTTCAAATATAAATTTTTATTACATAAAGCTTCAAGCCTTTTTAGCAGGATGTCAACTTTACTTTAAATTATGTTGTTATAAATGGTACTAGCAGTAAAAAAAGTGAAGATGTATAGGAATATTTGCAAATTCTTAAGAATAAGTTCATAACTAAACATGATATTTGCACAACAATATACCAGCATACATCGTAAAAAACATTCCAGCTATCTAGAATATTATTGAATATCAATTTATTATGAGACTTGTTAAATACATCTTTTTCAAATTTGTGTTTTTTCTTTCACCAGTACTTTTCTCAGGTTACAACCCTGATTTATCAAAAGAACAGAAAAAAAGGCTATATCTTAAGGAATTACTATACAGAAAGCTTCGCCAAAAAAAGTTAGAAAACATCTAATTTAATGCATCCGATCAGATCTGGGTTCAAGGTTTTCTATAATTTCTTTTTCTTCTTTAAGTAACTCTTGCCAACGTTTGTCAACTTCTTCCCTAGGCAAATAATTTCTAGCTAGAGTAATGAAATTAGTATAATGTCCAGCTTCTGAAACCATTAATTCATAATAGAATTCTTTTAGGTTTTCATCTTCAAGATTTTGCCAAAGTAATTTAAATCGCTCGCAACTTCTAGCTTCTATTAGTGCGCTCATTAAAAGCTTCTCAACTAATTGTTGCTCTCTGCTACCTCCTTTCTTTATCTTCTGAGCAAGCTGGTTAACATATTCGTCTTTTCTCATTTTTCCCAGAGAAATACCACGCTTTTTCATCTCTTTTAAAACACGCTCGAAATGATCCCACTCTTCTGCTACAACAGGAGTAAGCATCTCTACAAGCTCATCTTTTTCTGGATATTGAACAATTAGCGAAATGCAGGTCGATGCGGCTTTTTGTTCGCAATATGCGTGATCTATCAGGATATCTTCAATGTTCTTTTCTGCTATGTTTACCCATCTAGGATCTGTGGGTAATTTGAGATGTAACATCATAACAACTATAAATTAGTTTAATCTAATAATTGTAACAGTCTATAAATTATTCTGCAATGCAAAAATATATCAGGAAAGACTCAGTAACAATTTTTTGAAAATTCAGGCTAAACAACTAGCTTAAAGTATCATTAAACAACCTTAAATTATGCAATATTCGAAACCAATGCTTAGAGAAGATGCCCTAGAAGGAAAAGTTATTTTAGTAACTGGAGGTGGTTCAGGTTTGGGTAAATCTATGAGTAAGTATTTCCTGGAACTAGGAGCCAAAGTTGTAATTGCCAGCCGTAAAATGGAAAAGCTCGAAGCTGCTGCCAAAGAGCTTACAGAAGTAACAGGAGAAGAAGTATTACCAGTACAATGTGATGTGAGAAAATACAATGAAGTAGAAGCTACTTTAGCGACTGCAAAGGAGAAGTTTGGAAAAGTTGATGTCTTACTTAACAATGCAGCAGGAAACTTTATAAGCCCCACAGAAAGGCTCAGCCACAAAGCATTTGATACGATTATAGGTATTGTATTGCAAGGCACATATAACTTTACATTGGCTTTGGGTAAAGACTGGATAGAATCCAAACAAGCAGGAACCATATTGAATATAGTAACTACCTACTCATGGACAGGTTCTGCTTATGTAGCCCCATCAGCCGCTGCAAAAGCTGGTGTATTGGCGCTTACTCGCTCATTAGCTGTAGAATGGGCAAAATATGGAATTAGGTCTAATGCAATTGCCCCGGGTCCATTTCCAACTAAAGGAGCTTGGGATAGGTTGTTCCCTGAAAATCTGAGAGAAAAATTCGATTTTAAAAAGAAAGTGCCATTGGGTAGAGTAGGCGACCATCAGGAATTAGCTAATTTGGCTGCCTATCTGGTTTCAGATTTTTCATCTTATGTAAATGGTGAAGTGATTACTATCGATGGAGGTGAATGGTTAAAAGGTGCAGGCGAGTTTAATTTCTTAGATTTTATACAGCCAGAAATGTGGGATCAGATTGAGAGAATGGTAAGAGGAGCCAAGTAATTAAACTATAAAGCAACTAATTTTTCAAAATACCATATTTATAGCATC
>PBYL01000304.1 GCA_002729595.1 Thalassovita sp.
AGTCCTTTTTTTCAAGCTGTTACACTTTTGTATTGTCGAAATTGACATTCAATATTTAACAGAGGAAAAATGAAACGTACATCAATAGCACATTGGACAGGCAATGCAAAAGAAGGCAAAGGACATTTAACTACTCAAAGCGAAATTCTAAACAAAACCAACTACAGTTTCAAAACTAGGTTTACTGGAGAAGAAAAGGGCACAAATCCAGAAGAGCTGTTAGCGGCAGCTCATGCAGGTTGTTTTACTATGGCTGTTGGTTTTGCATTAACTGAAAAAGGAATTAATCCAGCATCACTTGACACTGAAGCGACTATAATAATGGAAGACTTCAGCATCAAATCCGTCCATCTTTCGATTAGAGGATCTGTTTCAGGAATTAGCTCGACAGAATTTGAAGCGATTACAAAAGGAGCCGAACAGAATTGTTTAATATCTAAAGTGCTCAATATACCTATCAGTTCAGCAGCAAAATTAGTGTAATACATTAAAAGAAAATATATACAAAAAATGGGACTATCTAACTTGGGTATTTTTCATACCCTTATCGGAATTATTGCCATCGTTGCAGCAATTATATCTTATCGAAGGTTTGGCAAAATAAATTTGGCACATTCTACTGGCAAGATTTATTTCTACACTACCATTATAACTTCTTCATCTTCCTTAGGAATATCTAAGCTTGGGGGTTTCAATCCCGGCCATATTTTCGCCTTATTCATTGTTTTTTTAGTATTGGCGGCCTATTATCTCCATGCAAAAAAGAAGGGGAATAACCGCTTTCGATTTATTGAGAATTTTAGTCTGTCTTTTAGCTTTTTCTTATCGTGGCTACCTACTGTTAACGAAACCTTCACCCGTGTACCAGTTGGAAATCCATTGGCTAATGGTCCAACTGACCCAACAATCGGAATTACGATTCTTGTTTTTCTTGTATTGTTTATTGTTGGCTCTGTGTTTCAGTATAGGCAACAACGAAAAATAAATAAGGCTGCTCGGAATTAAATTATTTGCTTTCTTCATGATGTTGTAATATATTTTTATTGAAAGGTGTTCATTCTTGAAAAGCGATGAGCACCTTTCTCACTTATCTATATCAAGCAATAAATCATTAATTTCTTTTAGCTTTTTTGTTACAAAGGATTGTATATTAGAAACTCTGGTGGATTATTTTTTGTATTTGTATGAAATAAAATATTGTATTAAACAATTAGTATGAGCTCTGTAGAAAAACCAAATATAAAAGCTGTCTTTTTTGATATTGATGGAACATTAATTAGTTTAAAAACCAAAGTAATACCAGAATCTACTCAAAAGGCCATTAAAAACCTTCGAGAAAAGGGAATTAAAGTTATTGTAGCAACCGGTCGGTCAATTAAAGATCTCAGTCATATTAAACACATTGACTTTGATGGGTTTCTTACATTTAATGGCGGCTATTGTATGACAATTGATGGTCAGGTTATGTTTAGACAAACCATTGCCTCAGATGATATTAAAAATTTGATCAATTACTCAGAAAAATCTAATGTGAGCTTTTCATTAATGTATGAGGATAAGGCAATAATCAGTGATAGAAACCCACAAGTAGAAGAACTCTACACTCATGTTAATCTTCCGGTGCCACCATTGTATAATAAAGAAACTGTTGATATAGCAAATGTTCTACAGGTTAATGTTTTTATCAATCCTGAGAATGAAGTATCATTTATGCAAGAAGTTATGCCGAATTCACTGGCAACAAGATGGACTCCTTTGTTTGCAGATGTAAATCCGAGTGGCATAAGCAAGCAAAATGGGGTACAATGTTTTTGTGATTATTTTGATATTGATGTATCAGAAACAATGGCTTTTGGAGATGGTGGAAACGATATTTCAATGCTAAAGTATGTAAAAATTGGTGTTGCGATGGGCAATGCTGGAGATAATGTTAAAGAAATCGCTGATTATATAACTGAGGAAGTTGATGATCATGGTATTGAAGCCGCTTTAATGCATTTTGGTATATTAGATTAAATCCAAACAGTTACTGGAATAATATTTTATGGTAATTCCATACAAGAAAGTGGGGAAGCTAGTAAAGCTATTCCAGTAACATAAGAATACATTCATAGTAAGTTTCATCTCAAATCCTTGGAAGTAGCCAGAGCTATTACTCTGCCTTTATCACCAACTGCGTTGTAAAAGTGATAGACAATACCATTCCATTTTATTACCCAAGGTTTATGAGCATATCTGCTGTCAAAGTTTTCAGAAGGAGCTATTAAGTCTTCTCCATCCCAATCCGTCCAGTTAACTAAATCGTAAGAGCAGGCAAATCGTTCAAAAGCACCGGGTTTCCAGAATGCCCCAAAATAAAACATGACATAGATATCACCAATTTTTGTAATCTGTGCATCGCCACAAATTCCTTTTCCTCTTGTAATTACAGGGTGCTCACCAAAACGTTTCCAGTTAAGCATGTCATCGGAAACTGCCATAGCAATACTTTCATAGTCGGCAGTATCTCCTTTGGCGTTATAATACATTACAAAAGAGTGTCCTGTAAGCTTTTCATCATCACGAATTACCAAACTTTTATATATTGTCTTATTATCAAACCAAAGTGCATCATCATCTTCTGGTGAGAGTAAAGGAGAATTGATTCTATTCCACTCATTGCCTTTGGTTAATGTTGTGGTATTTGCTAAGCCGATTTTTAATGTACCAGCTTCGTACCCTGAAGTACTGCCGCCTAAATAAGTCATCCAATATTTATCATGATATTTCTCTACATCATAATCACCACCCCATTCCGTATTAATTAATGAAACGTATCCAGCTTTTTGGTTGGCATCCCAAGTATCTTCTGTAAACGACATTATTCTCCCTTTCGATTTCCAGTGGAGTAGGTCATCACTTTCTGTTAACCAAGTTTCATAACCTTGTCCATCGTATACAATATATGTCATGTACCACACACCATTATTTCGAAAGATAGTAGGGGAGTCAATCATTTTGGTACTATCAGGTTGTTCAATTACAACACCATATTTAAAAGGGGTTTTAACTTCATTGTAAATGCTTTCCATTTCTTCATGAGAAACATCTTTACTTAGGGAAGTGAATTCTAGACTTCCATTTGTCTCTATCTTATCAATTTGATTACAACTAGAGAATGATATTAGCCCTGATATAATTATTACAAGATAAGCAATTTTCATCTTTTTTAATTTGCTATATTATGTAGCAAACTGCATAAAATATGTTGTTATTCCAATTTCTTAACTTATTCAATTAGTATGTATATTTATTTTTCAGTTGTTTAACTGACTTACGGCAATATAAGGATACCCTTTACATAAAGGTGCAGCTTTTTTGGAAACTTATGTACAAAGTATTATAAACATCGTACAACATTTAAAAGCAACATAACTTAATAAACTTATTTCACGAGAATGGGAGTTACAGAGTATCCCATTTCTCTCAATTGGTTTACTAACCCACATTCAAACATTAAATGGCTTAAACCTACAGCAATAAAACAGTTATTTGTTTTTAAATGATTAGTTAATTCTTTGAGCCATCTGTTATTTCTATCAGTAAGTACAAGTATATTCTGACATGGCTGATCGAAATGATAATCAAAGTTCATCGCTTGGTACCAAGCTATTTCAGAACAGTTATCATTGTTACTACTTTTAATTTTTTGTGTAATAGTTCCAAGCCTTTTTTTATGAACTTTTCTAGGCATACCCTCCACATCTTTTCTAATTATATCTAACTGTTCTTCTACAGTTTCAAGCCCAATTAGTTTTAACTCATTATCAGAAGCAACTTTACCAATGTAGTCGTCTAAAGATAATTGCTCATCACCCTTCTGTTTGGCCTGACATACATTTTCGTTATAATACCTGTTTAAAAAAACATACAGTTCTGTTGGTGTAATCTTATTTAAATCAACTTTGCTTTTAGAGAATATACTTTCAACAAATTGGTATTCATCATTACTTAAATACTTTAACCAATTGGTTTCTATAGTACGTTGGTTAATAATATCTTCAGCTAATTGGCCAAGTATATTTAAACTTTCTACAATTAACATATCTGATTTTAAGAGTCTTTGTTTAGCTGTGTTTAACGATTCAAAAAAAGTTTGACCAAATGCATGATGAGTGCCGAATAGGTAAGATATATGTTCAGTATCCTTAGATTTAATTTCAAACAAAATAGTTTTAATGCTATCTTCTTGGTGAATGGATGCAGGAGGGATAAAACTATTAAAACCTAAGGCTAAATGATTGAACCAAATTAAAATTATAGGAGTAATTATTTTCATTTATCAATATTTAAGTACCCATAAGTTTTACAAGATCTTCTAAGGGAAAGTTGCTAACATTATTTATATGATTTACATACTATATAGAAGGTCTGTAGCCTTTATAATTGGAAGATGTAAAGTGTTAAGTATTAATTTGAAGCAAAGAACTTAGTATTATAAATTAATTGACCCATTATTTCACAACAATGTGATTAAATCTTAAGTGTAACTAATTTTATTAATCTAGTTAACAGTAAAAAAGGAGAAATAAAGTATTGACGCTTGAAAGCTTAATTAAAGCTATGATAGGTTGTTGATATTTTGTAATATTTCTTTAGTGATTGGTTTTTCATAAAATGATTTAATCTACTTATAAGATAAATATTTTATTTGATTAGTTGTATGCTAATCAGAGTAAAAATGGATATAGAACTTAAATATTTTGTTGGATAAACTCAGATATATTTTTATATAATATACTTGGATTATCGTAAAACAAAAAATGGTCACTATTTGGTATTTCTTTAACAGTTATACCTTCACTTTTAAGTTTAGGTATATATGACAATTGATTGTTTTTATCACCATGTAAAAAGATTTTTGGGATATTTAGATTTAAAAATGTATCCAGTAATTCGCCAGTAGCAGAGTACTTAACAGTTTGAAAACTGTAGTTAAAATAGGAAGATAAATTGGTATTTAATTCCATGTTATTAGCTATGGTTTGGTAACCACAACTTATATTTTTCCTCATATTCATAACTATCTCCTGAAAACCTATATCACAAAAATCCTGATAATGATATTTAATTACCTTAGCAGAAAACAAACAATCTTCTTCAGCTAAATTACCTTCGATATTAATAATCCCATTTAATTTAGCATACCCATACTTAGTAATATACTTTAGCATAGTAAGGCCACCCATGCTAGCACCAAGTAAGAAAAAATTATTTAAAGCTATCTTGTTAATAAACAGATGAGTAATTTCGACTAGATCATCTATGTTTAATAAGCTATCATTGTGATATGTAGAGTTTCCTGTACCAGGATTATCAAATGCAATGAGATTATATTTACTTAAGGCCTTATATTTAGATGCCCACCAAAAATTTTCTTTAGCACCACCAAGGCCATGTAAGAATAGGATAGTCGCTGAAGATCTTTCTCTGATATAATATTCTATTTTATATAAATGAGATTTATATAAGATTTCTGTTTGCTTTAGTTCCATCTTTTTTTATCAAAACTAAAGGAGTTATTGTAATAATAAAAATGAATATATTTGATGATAATCATTCAATTTAGTTATGAATATAGAAATTAAGCATCTACAGCTGATTAGTAACATTTACGATTTAGGTAGTCTTTCACAAGCTGCAGAGAAAATGTATATAAGCCAACCGGCAGCGAGTCATATGTTGAAAAATTTTGAGGAAAGACTTGGTGGAGCTGTTTTTAAAAGAGTAAACAAAAAACTTGTTTTAACTCAAGTAGGGGAGGTACTGTTACACGCTGCAAATGAAGTGTTGCCTAAAATAGCTCACTATGAAATACAACTTGATGAACTTATAAAAGGAAAAACAGGGAGAATAAGAATAGCTACAGAATGCCATACTAGTTACTCATGGCTACCAAAAGTATTATTATCATTTAAAGAACAACATCCTGATATTGAGATAGACATAGAAGTTGAAGCAACAAGTAATCCATTACAATATTTAGATGAAGGTAAAATAGATATGGCTATTATGATCGATACAGCGTTTGAAAATCATTATTCTTACCATCCATTATTTGAGGATGAAATGATGTTAGTGACCAGTAAAGATCATAAGCTAGCTCTAAAAAAATATGTAGAAGCCAAAGATTTTAAGAATGAAAACTATATAATGTACGCTGAAGAATTTGAGAGTAATTCTGTAGCAAATAAAGTACTGATTCCTGCTATGGTAAGGCCAGAAAAAATAACTAAACTTAAACTTACAGAAGCAATAATAGAGATGGCAAAGGCAAATATAGGTATAGCAAGCCTTTCAAACTGGTTAATAAAGCCTTATCTGACAAGTAGAACTTTAAAAGTTACTAAAATAACTAAAACAGGTTTATTTAGACAATGGAGCGTTGTTAGCCATCATGAGAAACCGAAACATCTCATTGATTTTATTGCACATTTGCAACAAAATATAATTAGATAAATATCTGATTTACAGATCAGTATTGATATATGTCTTTTCCAAAAATACACTATCCTATGTTTCCATGACAGAGTGTTTTTCATTGTATATTAGGTTTGTAATAACCCAAAATATAGGCCTAAACAGCAGGCTATATTCTGTTTGGTAATACCTTTATAGATATCAATAAAAATAGATAATTTAGATATATAAGATTAACACAACACATCTGCATGTTGCCAAATATTAGCTGCAAACTGAAAGTGAGGCGATTAGAAGAATAAATTATAAAAGAAGAAAAAATATGAAAATAACAATTAACACGATCATATGTCTGCTATTCTCCACCTATTTATTTGCTCAAACAAATAACTTGATTGATGATGTTAACGATGAGTACAACAAAATAATAAACTGTTACTCAAGACTAGAAAATGACACGCTTGTTATGGGTAATAGCTTTATTGAACGTAGGTTTAAATGTAATAATGGAGATATTATAACTATCGATATTATCAACAAAAAAACAGGAAAAAAAATTAGGGTAAATAACGATAAGAATCCAGATTTCAATATTAAAAATTTAAGATCAAAGCCTGAAGGAAGTAGTTATTCCTCCACTGTAGTAAAAGCTACACCAATTATTCCCTCTTACTTGTCAAATGAAATAGTTACAAAATATGAAGGTATTGAGGTAAAACGAATCTTCAAAATATTTCCTTCTTCAATGGGAATAGCTTGCGAATACTATCTAAAAAAAGTTTCTGAAAACTTGCAATTAAGTTCTACTGACATTGCTCTTGAGCAAATAACGATTGAAAATATGAGCTGGAATTTGGAAACAGTAGAGTTTATTGACAAAACAGACAATCATAATACCTATGTGAAAAAAGAAACTACCAAACCTAATGGTACTATTAAACATGTTGGTAATCTTATGTACGTATCTAGCCTAACAGACCATAGTGGATTATATTTCTTAAAAGAATCTCCATGTTCTAATAGCCAAATAAATTACCCAGGTTATGATTTTATATCGAAAAGTAAGAAAGAAGCTGTTACTATAAATTCCGTTGGATTGGGAGTAACAGCAAATGATTTGGTACTAAATGAATGGGTGAAAACCTATAGTTATGTGGTAGGTGTGCATGATAGCGAAGAACTAGGAAAAAAAATAGCACTGCGCAGTTATCAAGTGAACAATAGGATTTTAAAACCGGATAGAGATGAAATGATAATGGTAAACACATGGGGAGATAGGAATAGAGATACTAAGCTAAATGAAAAATTTATTCTTGATGAACTAAAAAAAGCGCATAAATTTGGTTTTACTCACTATCAAATTGATGATGGATGGCAACAGGGATTATCTAAGAACTCTGGATATAAAGGCCAAAGACAATGGGATTCATGGTCACTTGAAGATTGGATGCCAAATAAGGAAAGATTTCCAAATGGTTTTAAAAATATTCTTGCCCTTGCTGATTCTTTAGATATTAAAATTGGATTATGGTTTCACCCAACAAATGAAAATGATTACGCCAATTGGGAACAAGATGCAGACATAGTACTAAACTTGTATGAAAAATATGGGATTAAAAACTTTAAGATAGACGGGGTTAAGTTACCCTCCAAAATGGCCGATATAAACCTCAGTCGTTTTTTTGATAAAATACTCATTTCGACAAAATATGATATAGTTTTTAATTTAGATGTTACTGCAGATAATCGATATGGGTACCACTACAATAATCATTTAGGAAATATCTTTCTTGAAAACAGGTATACAGATTGGCAAACTTATTACCCCTACAAAACATTAAGAAATATATGGATGCTATCACATTATATGCCTCCGCAAAAAATACAACTTCAATTTTTAAATAAATGGAGAAAAGCAGAAGTATATGGTGATGAGGATTTGTTTGCTCCTGCAAACTATTCTTTTGACTATACATTTGCTATAACAATGCCCGCTCAGCCTCTGGCTTGGTTTGAGGTTACTGGATTACCAGATGATGCCCTTACATCTATTGAATTGTTTAAGCAGTATAAATCCATTAATTCAAAGCTACATAGTACCAAGATTTTTCCCATAGGAAACGAACCTAATGGAAAAACATTCACTGGCTTTCAGTTTATCAATTCGAATACAGAAGGGTATATTTTAGTATTTCGTGAGCTTAATAATGTCAACAATTTTAATATGTCAAGTTTATTATCACCTAATACATATGTTAAATTCCAAAAAATATTTGGTGATGGTTCTGATTTCTCGGTAACAACTGATTACGAAGGTAAAATACCCATTAGTTTAGACAAGCCAAATTCTTTTTGTTTGTATAAATATGTAGTGGAATAATAGAATGAAAACCCGCAGCTAACAATCAATTAAAATGAAGACCTACATTTCATTACTATTAAATCTCATTTTTGGAATTAGTGTAGCATATGCACAGATTCATTCATCTGCTAATCCCCAATTTCCCGATAACTGGAACACTCGATGGATAACCCACCCAGATATTGAAAAAACCGCTTATGGGCTTATCCATTTTAGGAACACATTTGATCTGGTGAAGCTGCCTGAGCAGTTTGTAGTGCACGTTAGTGGAGACAATCGTTACCGCATGTATGTAAATGGCAAAGAGGTAGGATATGGGCCACAACTAGCTGATGTGCGTCATTGGCGGTACGAAACATATGACCTAGCACCTTTTCTACAAAAGGGTAAAAACATTATAGCAGTCGAAGTAATGAATTGGGGTATTGACCGCAGCTATGGCATTATGTCCTTCCAGACAGGCTTTTTACTACAAGGTAATACAGCTTACGAACAGTTCTTGAATACTGGTTATGATAGTCAGTGGAAAGTATTGAAAAACTTAGGAATGCATGAAAAAACCGTGTTTTGGAGAGGTGATGACGTCATAGTAGGGGGCTTTTATGCTTCCAACCCGACCGACTCGATACATGCGGCTCAGTACCCTTGGGGATGGCAAAGCCTCGAATATGACGACAATGATTGGAATTCTCCTGAGGTGATTGCCATCAGACCAACAACAGCAGGTACCAGTCATGGCTGGATTTTGCAGCCCCGTACTACCGCATATCAAAAAAATAAGAAGGAACCTTTCAATCAGATTGTCCGAACTGAGAAAATAGACTTGGATAAGGAGTTTTCCTTTGGGAAGAAGCCACTAGAAATACTCGCCAATACCCAAGCTTCTATATTAATTGACCAAGGATATGTAACGCTGGGTTATCCAAAATTGCAACTTTCTAAAGGCAATGGCGCCCATATCGAAGTAAAATATGCGGAGGCTTTGTATGATGCCAACGATAAAAAAGGCAACCGTAACGACCTTGAAGGCAAGATATTAAAAGGCATTAGCGATGTGTACATGATGGATGGAGGGAATACTAGAACTTTCCAGCCGATTTGGTTCAGGGCCTTCCGCTTTGTTCAACTTGAAATCGAGACCCAGGAAGAACCCTTAATGATAGATGATTTTTACAATGTCTATTCTGCCACGGATTTTCCAGTAAAGGCAGAATTTAAAACTACAGATCCCAGCTACCAAAGAATTTGGGACTTGTGCTGGCACACGCTAAAAGTTTGTGCACAAGACAATCTGATGAGTGATGCTTACTACGAACAGTTGCAGTACGTGGGTGATTTGCGCCCCCACCTTAAGGGCTGGACGGCGCTCACAGGTGATCTCTCTTACTTCAAATCGGCTATAGAGCAATTTAATAACTCGCGTCTGCCCGATGGCAATATCACTAGCTGTTACCCTTTGAAAGCCACCTTTGTACATCCTCCTTACTCGCTCGTTTGGATTGATATGTTGCATGACTTGATGATGCTTGAAGGTGAAAAAGAACACATCAAACCCTACATGGGTGAAATACAGGAGGTATTCGATTACTACGAGTCAATCATCAACGAGCAGGGGCTGGTTGGCAAATCGGAATACCAAATGTTCGTTGATTGGTATTTGCCTGATGGTGGCAACTCGCCCGTGAACAAAGACGGTAATTCAGCAATCCTGACGCTGAACTATGCCTACACGTTACTAAAAGCAAGTGAAATACTGGAATGGCTGGGTTATCGTGAGCGCTCATCTCGCTACCGTGACCAGGGACGCAAGTATGCCGAAATTGTACGCAAATTGTGCTTTGATGAAACCCGGAACATATATGCGGATGATCCGGAGCATACCTTTTATGATCAACGAGCCAGTATTTTGGCCATTCTGTGCGGGGCTCACTCTACCGCAGAAGCACAACAATTGATGCGTAAGACACTCGACTCCAACACTCCCTTCGATAGTAAAGCAAATCTGTTTTATTATTTGTACCTTTTTGAAGCTATGGAAAAGACTGGTATAGGAGATTTTACAGACCAATTGGCTCCATGGCTAGCCATTTTGGAAATGGGCATGTCGGGTACCCCCGAGAAACGTGTTGAGCAAAATCCACGCTCGGAAATTCACCCATGGGCGGCACACCCTGTACATTACTACTTTAGTGTAGTGGCAGGAATAAAACCAACTAAGCCTGGATTTGCCAGTGTGGCCATTACTCCTAATTTAGGAAAGCTAAAAGAAGTCTCTTGCTCTTATCCAACTATAAGAGGTGAAATCAAAGTAGACTATACTATAGATTCGAAGGGTACATTAACAGGAACCATAGCATTGCCAGCAAGTATGACAGGAACCTTATATTGGAACGGTGAAGAAAGAATTTTACTGGCAGGAATCAATAATTTGTAACTATATATAAAAATGATAATCACGTCAATTCTATTATAGAAACTGTAGTAAGATACAAAGAGAAATTTTCTTAGTTGTAGTGAAAATACAGTGAGGGTGAATGGTAACAAAAAATTAATATTTTTGTGCCTCTCTGTGTTAACGCTAAATTTTTAAAGATGTATTTAATTACCAGACTATGCTGTGTTACTGTTCTTGCAATTAGTATTTTAGGTTGCCAACCGCAAAATGAACTATATATTTCGCTCGATGGGGAAACTCTTAGCAGTGATAATGCAAAAGTTAGTGAAAATCCTTATTTACAAATTACAAAAACGGAACCTTCGAAAGGAATTGTACTATTTTTACCAGAAAGTGGTTCCGAAAACGATTCAATTATTTCGGTATTTAATCAATTAGGTTATTCAGTGGCAACCTTATCAGGCAATAATATTAAGATTTCCGATGCTGTAAAAGCTTATCGTTTAATTAAATCAAATAAGGACTTAAAACTCAATACGGCCAATACCTGTTTAGTTGGGTATTCTGAAGGTGCTAAACTTGCAGCATTCACTGAAAATAAATTAGCAGAAAATGAACGTCCTGATGATTTAATCCTAATAAATCCGGTTGGTTTAGACGAAACAGTTCAAGGAACGGTCTTCCCCGCGATTAACCCTCCATTCACTACAAAAACAAAATTATTATCAATTGCTGATACTTTAACATTAGACAAAAAAGCTTTAAATGCATCTCTTGAATATTTCAAAACATGGATCGGATATGATGGGGAGGCTTTCTTTAAAAAAATAACCGATGCTAAAAATCTTGTTCCGGGAAATAAGGAATTGATGGAAGTTTTAATCTCCTTCATGAAAAGAGAATTGGCTTTATCGAAAGAAGGAGAGAATCCATCGGCTGTCCCTGTAGAAGGATATGCAAAACAACGTCACACTGAAAAAACAGCACTTGTTCAACAACGTAAATACGATTTGTTGTTTGTAGGGAATTCCATAACTAATAATTTTGATAAGCCTGAATACCAAGCTGTATGGAAGAAATATTTTGGTTCACGTAATGGATTGAATTTGGGATATAGCGGCTATCGTACCGAAAACATAATCTGGAACATTCAAAATGGAGAACTTGAAGGGCAATCACCAAAAGTGATTATCCTTGAAATTGGGACCAACAACATCGATGAAAAAAACTATCCCACGCGTCATACAGCGGGTCAATTGGCTGGAGGCATAGAAGAAATTGTTAAAATTTTCCGGGAAAAATGTCCGGATTCTAAGATAATTTTGCTACGCTGCTTCCCAGGATGCTATGGCGGGCCAAATCCAACATCACATCGCAGAATTCTTGAACGGGCTTCGGATATTGTTTCTCATTTAGCGGATAACAAACACATTTTTTATTGCGATGTTAACCATGTTTTTTTGAATACAGATGGTTCAATCAAACAAGAAGTCATGCCAGACTGGCTGCATCCCAACCCCAAAGGAGCTGAATTATGGGCTCAGGCCATGGAACCTCTTTTGTCAAAATTAATTGAAGATGAATCGCATGATGACCATAAGCCTCATAATACTGCATTGATTCCAACACCGAAACTTGAAGATGATGTTTACAATTGGTGGGATCGACACAACGCCATTCTCAAGGTTAAAGATACCCTAAATCCGGAAATAGTTTTAATAGGAAACTCCATCACTCATTTCTGGGGAGGTGATTGCCCCCCTCTGATAAACACTGATGGAAGTCCAAGAAAACCAAATGGTCCTGAATCCTGGAAAGCCACTTTTGGCGACCATCGTGTATTAAATCTGGGGTATGGTTGGGATCGTATTCAAAATGTGTTGTGGCGTCTGGATAACGGTGAACTCGATGGTTTGGATCCGAAATTAATAGTCATGCATATAGGAACCAATAATACCAGCGAAACAAACAATGCCCGTAGAAATACACCTGCGGAAATAGTGGAAGGTATTGAAGCCATTTGTGTACGAGTAAGATCAAAAGTACCCCGAGCAAAAATTGTATTAATGCAAATAATGCCACGGGAGGAAAAGCCAGATAGTCCGCTAAGAATTTATATAAATGAGATCAATAAAGTACTTAAGAAATTTGCTGAGGAAAATGATATTACATTACTGGATATTACCAATGAAATGCTAACTTCTGATGGTATTCTTACCAAAGAAGTTACCTATGATTTCTGCCATCCAACGGATGAAGGATATAAAATTTGGGGTGAGGCATTACGACCGTATATAGAAAATATTGAAAATTAATTTCAAACTTCAAATGCACAATAAACAGCTATCAGTCTTATCTTCTAACTGCTAATTATCGAAAGGTTTTTACAGTTCAAGGTAAGACTGAGTTAGCAATAGTCCATATACTATAGATAATCTGTATAAATTTATCTATTTAAATTAGTTGAAATAATTATCCAGATCAAATGAATAAACATTTCCTAAATCATCTGAGAAAAAAATGAATTTAGGTTCGTTAGGTAAAAAACTAGCTTTACTCGAAGTAACATCCCCATTTTTCCCTTTTATTTTGGTTTTTAACTGGATAAGTTCTTTAAACTCCCATTCATCTTTTTTCTTCACAATTTCATTTACAGAAATAAAATACTGATTGCTTTTCCGGTTTTTAACAGAATGCATTTCAAATATTTTTCCCGATTCCACATGATTGATAATTGGACGGCTGGGGCTTCTGTCATCAGTGAGGTTTTCGTAAGGAATGTTGATCCATTTACCCTTTTTGTTTCGCCATCGTAAAACAAACTGGGGTTGATCGATTTTATCCACGCTGTTCTTGGTGACCAAAGCCAGTTCCCCATTTTCAAAAACTGTAGCATTTAAATGATCATCTGCATTATTATCACCCTCCTGAATAATTATGGTTTCAGACCATTGAGTTACTGCATCCCCATTATAGTGAATACGCTCATTGACAGTTTGAGAATCTTGGTTTGACCAAATCACAGAAACCTTATCTTTTAAGCTGACTATCAGGGAGATATCATCTTTATTAATGTCATCAGTCAGGGTAAACGGATTCGACCAATCCTTACCATTGGAGGAATTCCAAACCATAATTTTTTCATTTATATCGGCACAAACCCAAAATTGATTTTTAGAATCTTGTGTAATAGTTGCAGTTTCAAGTTCCTCGCAGTCCTCGGGAATCGGAAGATTGACTTTCCATTGATGTTCATATCCCATGTTTTGAGGGGAATAAGTTATTTGAACTACACTCAAAGCGCATTCTCCCACTAAGAGTACATGAGCCTCATCGCCTTTACTCCATACATCAGCCCTGCTTGGTAAGTTAAGCCATGCCTCGTTAATATCGGCCTGACTTTCCCATCCTGAAGTTTCTTTTTTCAATAGTTTAGGGCCATCTTCATCACCTACTATTAGCCATTGCCCGTGTTTGGTTGTCCATGATTTTGATTGGGGTTTATCCGCTGTGGCATCACCATAATTAACATGGAAAATGGGCTCTAAATAAATTTCGGGAGTTTTTTTGTTTTGGGAAAATGCTGCTCCACCATTTAACCACAAACAAAAAAATGATAGAAATTGAAGTAAAATGCTTTTTAGATTCATCGTATTAGTTAATAGGTCACAATACTAATCGTAAAAATCAGGGATTAGAAAAGGTGGGCGAAATATTAATAAAAACTTCATTTCTGGGACAAACAATTTATACTTTCTGGTGATTTAAGGGACTTTACCTAAATACTTAAAGCAGCAAATTTGTGTTGTACCTGCGGTTCCTTGCTTGTCTTGGCCTTTTTTAGATCTTTCATATACTGTAATATTTCTTCTAAAAACCTCTTCTGAGGTAGTGTATCTTGGAAGGGCAATATCTGGTACTCTGTGAATGGTGAATAATAGAACTTGATTTTGGGGAAATTTTTAGATGCATTCAATGTGCTATCTTTCAGTTTTTCATTAGAACACTTTTACCGTTCTCTGCCAGCTGAAAACTAATTGCAAAAATAACACATCTGTTTTTTGCCGACACACAAAACAAAATAGCTATTTTTAGTCAACGTTCGTCCAAACAAAAGATAGTTGAAAACGAAATGAATAGAATTTTAAAAATATTACCTCTTTATCTGCTGATAATTCTTGGCTGTAAAGTACCTAAAAGCGATCTTTTTGATTTTATTCCAAAAGGATATACAGAATATGAAAAATATTTTGGAGACCTAAATAAAGATGGACGGGAAGATTGTGTAATGCTAATCAAAAAGACCGATACAGCAAATATCGTTACAAACCGATTTAACAAAAAAGTTGATACAAATAGACGTGGAATTATTGTGTTATTTAAAAACGGGAATGATTACCAACTAGCTGATAAAAATTATGACTGTTTTTCATCTGAAAATGAAGATGGAGGGATTTATTACCCACCCGAATTACGGATTGAGATCAAAAATGAAAAATTGTATGTTCACTACGAACACGGTAGATATGGATATTGGAAATATACTTTTAGGTTTCACAACTCGAATTTTGAATTGATAGGATTTGATTCAAGCAGTAATTATGGCCCAATCACAAATAAAGAAACAAGTATCAACTTCTTAACAAAAAAGAAACTAATTAAAGAGAACATCAATGAAAATGCAGAAGGAGGAGATGAGGTATTCAATGAAACTTGGAGTGATATTGAAATAGAAAATCTAATCAAACTGTCCGAAATAAAAGACTTTGACGAATTAGAAATGTATGATTATTAAGTAAAAACTGTCCATAACAATTTTAACTGCAATGAAAAATAATTATTAATGAGGTATGCACTTTATATATTGACGACGATTATTGGGTTGGTTACTTCTCTATTTATTTGGATTTATGTAAAACGAGCAAAGCTTGATTACAATTCTGAAGGTAAATTTTTCTCTGTACAAGAAGGAGTTGTTTATCTTGAACAGACAAAGGAAACTTATGGTTTTCTCGCTATTTTTGGGTTAATTATGACCGGAATTTTAACGACTATAATAATATCTAGAAGAAAAAAAGAAAGCTGACAAAACCTAAGCGACATTAAAAAACTGTTTAGGTAAAACGCTGTTTTAAAACACACAAAATGATACTCTCAGTAACTAATATGATGATAAAAATGATTAAAAGTAAATTGACGATTATTACTCTCCACAGCTTTGCGACTATTTTGATTTCATGTAATAACAGCAACGTGAATGAAAAAAAGACTGCAATTGACACAACCGAAGAACAAGTTGACACAACTGCCATTGACTCAAAGACTATTAATGAGTCAACGACTGAAGTTCAAACTAAAGTTGATTCAAAAGCATCGGGATTTGTAGAGAATCTTAAAGCTGGAGAGAAATTAAGTTCGTTTTTTTATGATAGTTGGTTATTTGTTTATCACGAAGACAATAGATGTGATGGCTCAACTGATGGACAACTAAATAATTTAACAAAGGAGATGATTGATTCTATAATTACTTTACAAGTGAAAAATGACGGTGATGGTTGGGGATGTGATAAAAAAGACCCTAACACTTATAATTTGGACTTTGACATAAAGAAAAAAATTGCAAACTGGGATAGGTTTGAGATTCCGAATTACGAAAATAAGGAGGAAAATATTGTTTATATAGTTGGTTCGGGAGAATCTGATTATTTGAAACTTCACTATAACGATAATAAACTGATTATAAAATTAGAGTACAGGAGTGAAGACCCTGGCTAAGAAATAAATAAAATATGTTTTACACCAAAGATGCCTTCAAAAAAATGAAGAAAGATAAATAGATATCGATACTTTGAAACGGAATTTTAGTTAAAAAACCTCTCATCTTTATTTGGAACCTATGGACTTAGATAAACAAAAATTAGAAGAACTAATAAGCCAAGAAAAGACTATCGGCAGTTACATTTTTGACGAAAATAAAAAATGTTTTATAGGCAATGTAAAAGTCGAACTCTATATAAAAAAAATTGCGGAAGACAAATACAAATCGGTGTGTTATTATTTTGACGAATACGAAATTTTTATTGATGATAAACACGTAGAATATTATGACGGAGATGAACAAACAGCCAAACAAAAGGCAATTGATAGTTTTAATCAACAACAAGAAACCTTTATGGGTTACCCAATAATCTTTATGGAGGTAACCTGTGAATTGTACGAAAGCGAAGAATAAAAGCACCTTATGCTTATTGGTGCCGTAACAAAGAATTAAAATTGATTAAAAAACAATGAGCACCTTAAAACAATTACTAGCCTATATAATCTGGATTGCCTTAGCATTACTGTTGGGTATAATTCACATGTGGATTGTTTTAGGCACTAATAATGCGTCAAAAGAAGGGCTGGGCTATTTATATCATATGTTTTACAATTGGGGCTTACTTTATCTAGGTACAATTGTAGGGTTGATTATTGCTATTTTATTTATACTTTTTGATGTTTTTCACCTGAAAAAGAAACTTAAACAATGTGAAAAAGCAAGGGCTATACGTTTTACAGTGCTTATTGTCATTGCCGTTGTTGTTTCTGTAATACATTATTTGTTAGAAAAAGTAATAGACGTAATTTAAAATCATACATGGAAATAGCATAGATTATGAAGACGAAGAGTGTTGTGAGAACGATAATATCACACTGCTAAAACATCGTTATTACTATTTGATGGTTAAATGTCTTTTGAGAATGAAACTGAAGGTGCATTGTTTAATAAATCTTTGAACAATAACTAAAAAAAATGACAAGCAAGGAGAATATATACTTTTTTAGACCATTTCTACCGCAAATTGACACCTCAAAGCTGTTCGCAATAATTGATGAGAAAGGAAAATTACGTGTTCAAAATAAAAATATAAACTGTTTATTCAGCAACCTTGACTGCGAGCGTTTTGACAAAATATATAACGACTTTAACCGACACCTTAATCTGGATTTTGAACCATTACATCTTAATGGTAAGACTTACACACTCACACCAAATGAACAAGAACAGTTGTTTCAGAAGATTGTAACAAGTTGGATATATTTCTATACCATCAATAATTTGAATGTAGAGGTAAAAGAATCAGACTTTACGCATCCGTATATGGTTGATTATGTTTTAACTATAGTCGATAAAAAATTTGGAGATGACACTACCGAAAGTCTGGCTCTTGGGGCAAAAATACTGCGCCAAGATCTAAAAGACTATACTAAGACCGTTGAAAGTCGTAGAATGTATTATAACAAATAAAACACGAAAACGCCATGGATTTAGATCAAAAAATAATCGATACCATTAACCGGCAGTTTACATCGGAAGAAGTACCATTTGTTATTAATGAGCTTGCATCTCTTAAAATGACGTATGTTAGGCAAAATAATACAATAGCTGCATCAAAAGAAAATCTACTAAATACACAACAGGCTATTTTAAAATTAGCTAAAGGAAATGTAAATGATGTAGCTGAATTGATTCAATGTGCCAAAGTTGATTTTCGAGATGTTATTATGTGGGCGATGATGGAGGGACGGAAAAACAAGAACACCGACTCTTAAACAATACACATTGCAAGTCACATTACCCACCACATCACTAAAACCTATCAAAGAGTATATTTTCTCCAACGCTGACAGACAACAAATGGTAAAAATGAAATTTCATCGGTCAGGATATTTTTGTTAGGATTGGAAAGTCCGCCACAAGTTATAAATTTGAAATAAAGTGTAGTAATGAGGGTGAGGAAAGGTTAGTGGTTTTAAATATGATTAATCAAGTCAAAAAAATATTAAACAAGAAGCATCTTTTAATCTGTGGGAAATCAGAATCTGCAAGGTTCGATTTTATTAATAAAATTGTAGCGGATTCCAATTTTGAAGTTGTACGGTTTCCTGAAAAAATGAGAACCCTTTATGAGTATTTAGACTATGTTGAAAAAAATGGTCTTTACAAAGCTTGGTATCAAAAGAAAGGCAGTTTTAATACAAATCAAATTCTTGATTTTCACGAGGAATGGATTAACGATAGTTATAATACATTAGTTATTATGGAAGAGTTTGATTCCATGGAAGAGATTTGGAAGACTGAGTTAATCCGCATCTATTTGACAGAGCTTGAGGACAGAAAAAAAAGCGAACCTAAAATCCATTTAATAGTATCTCTACTCGAAGAAAATGGACTAATGGACAAGCTTGCAGAAGTAGTTTCCATTAAAGAAAATGAAAGAAGAAACAATATTCAGGTTGTTCAACAGAATTTAGAATTGATTGAAATATAAAAACGCCACAGAACAAAACCTATGCAATACGGCCACTGGCTTTTAAAACCTTAAATTGCAAAGCCAAACCGTTGTAGATTATTCAATAGAATTACTGTAATAATATGCAAAAAATTTCAGTGACACCGAATAATGTGCTTAATAAGATTCATATATGGTATTCAAAGGATAGGTATCGGTTTGATGTTAAAAGGTCATTTATAAAATTTGATAACCTAGATATTTATCAGCAGAAAAGGATCTACAAAAAAGTGAAGTTTAGAGAGAATGAGTTACCTGCATTGATATATAACTTATCTCAAAACCATTGTATTATTAATACTACAGAACGATTTATTAAGGTGGTAGAAGGACAAGGAATAGAGTCAATCGACTATAAGGATTTTACAAATATAATAGGATATGTTGATGTACCTACATCAATAAAATCATTAACTGATAACGAGTATGAAAATGATAATCGCAAAATAAGATTATTATCGTCCTCCATGATAAGGACAAAGCGTCTAATTATTCAAGACTCAGAAGAGATAAGAGCTTTGGGATTTAGACTTAAAAATAATTCAATTATTTATTGGTGTAAGCTTCCCGAATTTAGGACAGTGGTTTAGTAGACTTTTCTAAAGATAAATATTCTTCATTATTAGTAATAAAGTTTTTCAAATATTGCCTTGG
>PBYL01000305.1 GCA_002729595.1 Thalassovita sp.
AGGTGGTTCATCAGAGGAATTCATATCTAAAAACAAGCGCTTATACTTATCTATGGCTTTTTGTAGTGATAATTTTTTTATGGGTTTTAAGAGATAATCTACACTATCTAGCTCAAATGCTTTAAGTGCGTATTGATCATAAGCTGTACAGAAAATAACTGGCGATTTACATGCTACCTGCTCAAATATTTCGAAAGACAGCCCATCATTCAAATAAATATCTACTAGCATAAGATCAATCTCATCAGTATTTGAAATGAATGCTACAGCCGATTGAATAGAATCAACTACAGTTAAAACCTTAATCTCAGGATCAATTTCAGTTAGCAGTTTTACGAGTTGTCTGGCTAGATTAACTTCGTCTTCGATAATCAATACATTCATTTTAAAAGAGGGATTTGTACTTTGAACAATGATTCTGTTTTCTTGATGATTACTTCTTTATCTGACAAGTATTTGTATCGCTGATTGATGTTGTATAAACCTAGTGAATGATTATTGGCTACAAATCTTGGTCTTAGGTTGTTCTCCACTTCCAACTGTTCATCATTTGAGTGAATGCTAATGCAAAGTGGGTGTAAAGAATCAAAATTGTTGTGTTTGATGGCATTTTCTATGAGCATTTGGATAGAAAGTGGTAGCACTTTAGCCCTCATAAATTTACAATCGATGTTCTTTTTGATCATCACAGCATCACCAAATCGCTCTTTAATTATTCCCAAATACACATTTACAAAATCCATCTCTTCTGTAAGTAAAACCAGATTTACACCTTCGTTTTTCAATACATAGCGATAAACGTCTGAAATATCGTACAAGAATTTCTTTGCTTTAATTGGGGACTCATCGATCAATCCATTTAAGGTTGAAAGTGAATTGAATAAGAAATGAGGATTGAGTTGTTCTTTTAAATTGGCAAACCTAGCTTCGGCTGTTTCTTTTTGAAGAATTTCATTTTTTAACCTCATTTGGTAGTTATCTCGCATAAATCGATAAACCGTTCCGATTAGCACTGAGACCAACATGAGCACAAGGCTAGACATCATTAAACCAATTAAAATACCGCCATTACTGTAATCTAATTCGGCTCTTCTGGGAATAGAAGCTATCTTTTCTGCTCTGGGTACAACCAGTATAAATTGTAATGGAATAAATATGAGGAGGTTAAATGTAATGATGCCCAAGGGCTTGGTAAGGTTAAAACTCAGCTTCCCAATATTGATCTGATTATAGAAAATATTAGCCGATAAGAATAAAAGCGAAACCATAAAAATGAGCCCAATTCTGCGGATATAATCAAAAGCATCGAATTTATAAATATCTAGCTCTGTTAGGCGAATCATTACATTTACCTGAGAGAGACCCATCATAAAAGTGATGATCATGGCTGTGAGCATCACCACTATTACACGCGTATAAAATTGCTTCATTTTTATCTCATAACTTAGATTGTATTCGCAATTATTTTCCAATTCAAGCACTCTCACAATACCTCCTTGCTCTTTGTATTAATTTGTTAGAAACCCCTGTTTTTACTTCTTTGAAAATAAATCTGCACAGTATATTGAGAGGCATCTCCCAAAAACACTTCTGAAATATCCGTTGCTGCGACTGTGGTTAATCCGTGATAATACCTAATACCCAATGGACCAATTTTAATTCCTCCAATTAGTCCATAATCGAAGTCGTGAATATCATCTTTATCGAAGCTGCCATAGCCTGCTACAAATTGTCCGTCAAAGTCGAAAGAAGTTCCAACTGGCAAAGCGCCATAAGCCCCTGCTTCTATTTGAAAGAGCCTGCCTATTTTATAACCAACAACGACTGGCAATTCCAGATAGTTAATCTTATATGTGATGTCTCCATCGAACACACCCAAGTTACTTGGGTTGTATCCTGCTTTTCCACCTTTCATAGAAAAAGCCAGCTCTGGTTTAAGAATCGTATTTTCACCAAGTGGAAATGAAGGGGCAAAACCCAAATGAAAACCTGCTCTTACACCCGAATCATTTGCATTAATCGGAGACAGAAAGCTAATACCAACACCTTTTTTAAAGTAACTGAATATTTGACCAGCACTATTTCGCTGAGCATAGCAACTGTTTCCGATTATAAGGAGCAACAGAATAGTAAATATATTTTTTAGCATGGTTGAATTTTATTGAGGTAGATTTTATAAAAGGAAGAGACCGAAGCGGTCTCTATCCCGGTAAGGAAACCAATTACATGAAAAGAAATTGGCGATTGTTTTTGCTACTTCCAGTTGCCTGAACCACGGCGATTCCTCATCTCTTGCCTTACATCTTCTTTCATTTTGAGGTATATTTTATACTGGTCTTTATCTAGAATTTCTTTTACTTCTTTATCTTTTTTGCCACTCATACTTTGCAACTTATTTAGAGTTGACATAGACCTTCCTTCTGCCACAATCGATTCCATTTCTTTTACATACTTCAGGTTTACATCGTACATTTTTTCTTCCTGATCGTCGTAAAACTCGATTTTCTCCTTTTGCTTTTCAGTTAAAAGCTCGGCTTTTTCTTCGGAGGTCATGTCTGCCATTGCTCCGTTTTGCGCATAGGCTGAGCTAGCTAGAAAAAAGACAAATAAGAGGTTTAATAATACTTTAAAGTTTAATATGCTCTTCTTTTTTTGATCTTCCATTTTTACTGATTTTTATGGTTATACATAGTTAATTGTTATTGATTTACACTAAAGAGAATAAGCAAATGAAGCTGCTAAATGAGCCCATGAGCCGAACAAATTCGGGGTTGAACTAAAAGTTGAAATCGTTTTGGAAATCAAGCTCGTTGATGTCGGAAGCGTTGATGTTCCGTCTTTTTTTATAATTGTTGAAACGATAACTCAGGCTGAGAGAAACCACTGGTGTGTAGGGTAAAAACTCCATGCTATTTAAGAAGTATTCGCTGCTACTCACATTAGAGAATTTGATCATATTAAACACATCTCGCACTTGCAAAGCAGCATCTAACTTACTTTTGAACAAGGGTTGTTTTACACCTAACATGGTTGCATAAAAACCTTTGCGTTGCCCTTGTGAGCTGGCTAGTTCACTGTTGTAAATTGCATTAAATTGAATAACAGTATTGGTTTTTGAGATTCTGAAAGTTGAGCCAAAGCGCGCATTCCAAGAGTTGGATGAGTTATTTACTTCTTCGCCAGAAACGTCTCCATTAATGTTATAGCGGTAAATACTGGTACTGCCATTTATGCGCCACCAATCGTTAATTTGCATACTTGCCAGAATCTCCGTACCATAAGAATAATCTTTGTCGAGGTTATCGTAAGAGAGCAACAGCAAATCGTTTTCTTGTGCCAGCCATACAGGACTAATTTTGTCATTTGTTTGTCGATAGAATATTTCGGCAGATAGAAAAGACATCATAAATCTTTTAATCACACTTAATTCTAAAGAATGCACATACTCTGGTAGCAATTCAACATTTCCGCTTCGCTGACTCTTTTCGTCAATTAATTGTAGATAAGGATTTAACTGTTGCACAGCAGGTCGATTGATGCGTTTGCTGTAGCCTAATTTTATCTGGTTAAATTGTGAAAAGTTGTAAGAGATATTGGCTGATGGAAATATATTGAAATAGCTTTCTGTATTGCTTGTTGTTGCCTGAGCAATTTCCCGATCTGTGATTTCTGGTCTCAAACCTATTTGATAAGCAAATGATTCTTTTTCACCAGTAAACTGTAAATACCAAGCATGGATGTTCCTTGTTAGTTGGATATTATTATCAGTTGAAGTGTTTTCATCCAATGAAGTAACAGCTATGCTCTGGTCTAAATCATTTGTCTCATACCTAAGTTGATAGCCCAACTCTAACCTATTATTCCCTTCTCCAAATGGCTTTACATAATCGAGGTTTAGCCTTAGTTCATCTTCTGTTCCATCTTCTAATGAAAGCTGATCTACAATTAAATCTCCTGTAGTCCAGTCTGTATTTGCAACTTCTTCGATCAATGCATCTTCTTTATTTCCATCTGAAACCTTATAGAAAAGATTCGCACTAAATTTATGACCTGAAGACAAATCGAATAAATGATCATAGCCAAAGGATGAAGAGATGAAATTGCGATCATTTTCTGCGATAGAATTAGAAATTGTGTTTTGTGAAGTATTGGTTAAGGCAGTTGTTTGAGAATCAAATTCACGTTCAAATTTTAATTTGCCAATATTTAAATCCCAAGTGAAAGAGTTTCGAGTATCTGCATTGAAAGTTAGACCAGTTTTAAAGGTATAATTCTTCCGATAGATACCGATATCCATATCTGAATTTCTGATTAAAGTATCACTCTCGCCATAGTTTTCTCTAATTCGGGAGCCTTCACCTTCCATAGGCGTATACTGGATGTTAAAGCCTGTAGAAAAAGTGATTTTATTCCGAGTTAGTTGGAAGCTAGCATCAGAAGAGTACCTTGTGAGCCAATTAGCTGTAAATCCACCACTGGCATTTACAACCCCGCTAAATCCCTCAGAGAAGTCTTTTTTAGTAATTACATTGATAATACCCACTTCTCCCTCAGAATCGAACTTAGCTGAAGGGTTTGTGATAATCTCTACGCTTTCTACCGTATTTGCCGGAATTTGCTGTAGTGCATCACTCCCTCTTAAAGCTGTGGGTTTGCCGTTTACCAAAACGGTAAAATTAGAACTCCCACGAAGTGTCATGTTCCCATTCATGTCTGTTTTTACTGAGGGTTGATTTTCCAAAGCTTCTACCAATGTGCCTCCCTGTGCAGTAATTATATTGCTGATATTGATCACTTTCCGATCGGCTTTAAATACCACATCTTCTCTTTGTTCGGTAATTACTACTTCGTCTAATTGCTCAGTATCTGGTTCGAGTTGAATCTCTCCAAAGTAGATTTCTGGTTTCTTCGGCAGTATCAAAATCTGATTGATTCTGGTCTTTTTGTAACCGATAAAACTAATTTCCAAATTGTAAATTCCTAGACTTAAATCTTTGAGCGCAAACTGCCCTTTGGCATCTGTAAGAGTGCCTTTTACGGCTTCATTTTTCATAAGGCTATAAAGTGCTACTGTCGCATATTCCATAGGTTGGTTACTTTCCTTATCTCTAATCTCACCGTAAATGGCACCTTCTATGTCTAGATTGGGCAAATCTTGCGCACTCAAATTATAAAAAAGACAAGGTGCTAGTATAATAATCAAGATCGCGCTTTTTATTTGTGCTTTCATTTTGCAGGTTGTTATTGCATGTTTATTTCCAGATAGACAGTGTCGCTGGCAAAGCCAGAAAAGATTCCTACACCATTGTCGATATTGGTATAAGGCTCGTTTAAGTCGCGCGAGTCTTGTTGAATAGTCTCGTAAAGCAAGGCATATTCTTCATTTACCCGATACAGAATAATTCTATGTGTGCCAAACTGTGTAAAATGCACAAAGGGAATTAAAGTGAAGAAATCGTTTTGTGTTGGAACAGATGTAAACTCAAAGTTGAAACTCAAAATATCATTTACATCAATTGGTTCTGGATCACTTTCTATGTTTTCGATTACCAAATAATAATAATCTCCATTTGGGTTGCTCCATTCCACATTTACGTTGCTATTTCCACTCTGAGCCAAATCTCTGATATCGAATATGTCGACTAGCTGTGGTAATTCAAGCGCATCGGTAGATAGTTCTAAATTATCTGGTGCCGGCGGAACGGTTGTACTAGAAGTAATCATTTCTCCTTCGTACAGAAAACTGATTTCGTAAGTCTCACCACTAAGAATTTTCAAGTCATCACCGGGGTAATAATATTTTCCACCTCCACTATCTGCATTAACCAAGGCATAAGACTCACCTTTCCATAAGATTTCTATATCTAAACCATCAATTTCATTATTTTCTACTGATGATTCAAAAGGAACCACTTCTGAAATTTTTATATCGTCTACCTCATCTCCCATGTACAGAAATGCTTCTACAACAGGCAAGGTGTCATCTAATTCGAATTCTGGCACTTCTTCACAGGCCAATATCCATGAACCAGAAATGATGATTATAAGGAATTTGAACAGGCTGTTTTTCATTTTTATGCTCATTAAAATTTTACACTTACATTAAGGTTTGGCGTAAATCCAATTAGGTTTACATCGGTTTCTATCACTTCTTCCTCTTCTACCAAAAATTCTTTGTACCAAATGTTTTTGCGGTCGTAAAGGTTGAAAAGAGAAAGACCAACTTGACCACTTCCTGTTGATCCTAGTTTGAATTTGTAGTTCACAGACATGTCTAGTCTGTGGTAATCTGGCAGTCGGAAGGAGTTCTTCGCTCCCACACTGATGTAATTGTAGGTGGTGCCATCGAGTGTGGTTAATTGGTACTCGCCATAAGGAGCTGTATAAGGTTTTCCGGTACCAAATACCCAAGTTGCTCCAAAATCCCATTTGCCGATTTCGTAGGTGCCTACCAGATTAACTTCGTGTCTAGTGTCATGTAAAGCATAGTAAGGATCATCGCTAATTCCAGGAATATCGTGCACAACTTCGCCCAATGTGTAACTTGCCCAACCTTTAAAGTTGCCCGATTTCTTTTGTATCATCCATTCAACTCCTCTTGCTACACCAGTTCCATCAAAGAAATAATCGGTATCTTCTAGCTCATCTAAGCTTGTGGCAGCTTGTCGGTTACTGTACTCCACAATTCCATCAAGAGATTTATCGTAGACTTCTACATCAAAAAGCCAAGTATCTGTTTCGTAACTGAAACCGCCAATTAAATGCCTAGAGAAACTCACTGGACTATTTAAATCATCTGCTAAGAGCCAAAAATCGCGGCTACCTTGCGAGACATCTTCACGCACAATTCGGTTTACAAATTGGTAATATCTGCCCCATGCTGCTTTTAATTTGAACTTTGGAGTTACTTTGAGCGATGCTGAAACACGAGGTTCGTAATAGAATTTATCTGTTACATCGAAGTAGCTTGTACGAATACCACCAATTAAAGTAAGTTTATTATTTACCTCCCAAGTATCTTGTAAATAAGCCGCTACCTGCACACCATCATTATCTTCTTCTATGAGGTTTAATGTGTCGTTGGCAGTGAGTGAGTAAGTGATATCGTTGAAAATCGATTGTACACCAAACTCCATTGTATGTTTTTGGCTAATGAGATATTCGTTGTTGATGGCGAATGAATAATCGAATAGGTCATTTACTTCTACTGTTCCAACACTTCGGTTAATCACAGAATCTTCTCGATCTATCAACACATCACTAATACGATCACGATCGCTGAAATAATTAGAGAAACTGGTTACCACTGTGGAATAGAATCGGTCGTTCCATTGGCGAGCCCAACGCAAACTGGTTCCTACATTTCCCCATTGCAGCAAATCGGTTACATCTGTTTCAATAAGCGAAGTTTCTCCATTGTTATCTTCGAAACTGTTTGAGCTAAATCGAGAGTTATCCAGATCATCTTTTCCGCTGTAGTACGAAAGTGAAATTACATCTTTGGTAGAGGGTCTAAAGCTTAATTTTACATTAGCATCGTAGAAAAAGAAAGTAGGCTCAGTTTCTTCTTGCTGTGTGCTTCCTCTTCCTGATCTTGATTGTGTTTGATTTTGAGAAGCTTGTGAAGCAATGTTAGAATCATCATCATTATACAAATCGAAAATATCGTTGTAGATTCCACTGGTAATAATATCTGTGTACGATCTTCTACCTGCTACGAATAGATTTACTTTATCACCAATCGGAATCTCTAAATAAGCATTTGCACTAATGGCTCCGATGGCAGCTCCACCTGAAAATTTGTTCTGATTACCGGTTTTACCAGTTAGCTCCATTACACTAGAAAGACGTCCACCATATTTGGCTTCGAAACCACCTTTGTGCAGCTGCACATTTTTAACTGCATTGGGATTAAATGCACTAAAAAAGCCATAAAAGTGATCTACATGATACACTGTAAATCCATCGAATACAATAAGGTTTTGATCTGGTGTACCTCCACGAACATAGAGTCCAGATGAAGCTTCGTTGGTTCCACTTACACCCGGTAATAACTGTATACTACGGAAGATGTCTTTTTCTCCCATACTGGGCAAAGCATTGAGCGCTTCTGGAGAAATACTTATTTGGCTGATTTTGTCGGTAGCACTAATCATTTGGTTATCCAGATTTGAGCCACTCACTACCACTTCTTGTAGCATCTGTTCAGAAATACTCAATTTAATTATTAGTGGATTCTGATTCTTTACATCCTTAATCGCCACTTCTGAGGTATTATAACCCACATACTGGATGGTTAGAGTAAGATCGTCTGAGGGCAAGTTGAGTAGCGTAAAAAAGCCATCTGCATTGGTAGTAGTACCAATACCTAAACCCTTTACTCCTACTGCGGCATAGGCTAAGGCTTCTCCGTTTGCTTCGTCAACCACTTTACCGCTGAGATTAAATTTTTGCGCCTGAGCCTGCAAGACAAACGCCATGAGCATTGTCATTATAAGTACAGTTCTTTTCTTCATTGTTAAATTATCTGTTTCTGCAATGCTAGCGGGGTTTTAGGCGTGATTTAAGGCAATTCGTAAGGAAACTGCCATATTCAGCAATGAACGTGCCCTTATCTGGATTGAGGTTTTTGCAGCAGAATTATGATTTTGAGATATATGATTTTACTAAGTGCGAAGGAGGTTGAATAATAGATAAAATCTATGGACTTACTATTTAAAATATGTGTTTCCGATTAAACTAAACATCAAATTAATTTAATATGGATGTTTGATTCTTAAGGATTAATTTTTGTAGTTGGGATGTCTATTTTGCTCTATTTTTTGTTGAAATTTAGCCAGAGCAAACTATAACAGCCATTTCGACATTTTCTTAAAAATGAAAATATCAATGACTCAATTAGTTCGTTTTTGTAGTCTAAATGCATTTTTAATTTTTTACACAGTTATGAAAAAAAGTAATTTCTTTAAACTACTATTTGTATTTGCAGCTATTATTATTGGCTTAAACAGTTGTGATAGCGAAGAGGATCCAGTTCAATCATGTTCTCAAGATGAGATTTGTACATCAAAAAATGTTACCGCTTGTTGCGATGATACCTCTTGTACTTATGAGTATAATGGTAAGGAGTATCAGGAAAGCGAATTAGACCAGTTGGCAGAAGATTTAGGTTGTACAACTTCTGGAGGTAGATATGCTGCTGGTTCAGAAATGGGGGAATTAAAAAGCCGCTTATTAGATTTAATTGCTAAAGCTAAAAGCGGACTAGAATAATTTATAATAAGAAATTGGGGATTGGTAATTTTGTTACCAACCCCAAAAGCTTGAAGATTTTTTTAATACTTTTTTGAGTGATCTTTCTAATGCTCCACCTCGAGGATTTATACTGATAATTTGACCAGAACCATCGATTAGATAACTCTGCGGAATACTTCTTACTTGATATAGTTGAGCAGCTGCATTATCCCAACCTTGTAAGTCACTTACATGATATTCCCAAACTAGGCTGTCGTTTGCAATTGCCTTTTTCCAAGGAACCTCTTTATTATCTAGAGATACACTGAAAATAGTAAAACCATCTCCATCTTTAAATTCCTTGTCTTTGTACTCTTCATAAACCTTTACCAAATTTCTGTTTTCCATTCGGCAAGGCTTACACCAAGCAGCCCAAAAGTCTATCAGTACTACTTTACCTCTTAATGAAGATAATTTTATTTCTTGGCCATTTACATCTTTCATTACGATATCAGGCACTGTATCTCCCACCTTGAGTTCTTGAGCTGATACACTCAATGTTAATAAGCTAAATACCAAGACTAAATAATACTTCATTCGATCAGAGTTATATTGATTAATAATTATAGCAGTTTTAAGAATGCATAGTTATACTAACTTTTTATGCAAAAGGTTATTTTACACCAGTATCAAATACAAACATCGAAGGATAAAATCTTAGTTTTAATAACCGCTCCTTCGATCTAATATCTCTTCCCATGAGTTCTTGATTTTCTTCATTATCAAAAAAATTCGTGCTTTTACCATCTATACTAGTTGCTTTAAGGTATTTAGGTTTTTTATCCTTGTCTTTTTTACTCTTTCCTATAATGAAATCTCGCAAACGAACAGCTACTCGATACGTATAATCTTCTCCAAAACTTTGCATACCAACCACCGAAATTTCAGAAAATGCATTTGTGTTAATGCTGGTTTTAGGAACATAAATGGCATCTTGAAAAATAAATAAGTGGCTCTCGATAGTTTCAAAAACCAAAGTATCTAAGCTTTTTACTCCCGGAATAAGTGGCGCCAAAGAGCTTATAGGCTCATAACTATAAAAGCCTCCTTTTTCTAGTGTAAAATCACCAGATACCTTCATATCAGGATAGTATATAGAATCGCCAACCATCTGAAATTGAGTATAAAATGCCTCTGTAGATAATATACCTGTAAGGTGTTTATCCATTAAATCAGTCTGGCCAAAATTATCCATATCGTGCAATAGCTTTCTGATATCCATCTTATAAATCTGATTTCTCATATCTATTTTCATGGTATCTTCTCTGAGGATGATATTCATGGATGAATTCATACTACCATCAAAAGCATTTACAAATAACTGGTCAAACACATAAGTCTCGGGCGTAATTTTAAACTTAGTGGTAATTTTTTCTATTAAAGCATTATTGTATTGAAAACTATTTACATAAATCCTTCCCTTCACTTCGTAATCCATATCCCATGAAGCTTCTTTTTCCAACTCATTGCCATCTTTACCAACAACTACTTCTGTTTCTGAGGTAGACTCTTCACTTGTGCTATCTGAACCAACAAATGTTTCCATCAATTCAGCATAGTTTAAATCCTCTAATCTCCAAATTCCTTCAATTTGCAGTTTACCTGGTTTATCTCTCAAAATGGTATTATACAAGTTGGTAATCAGTGTAGTATCTGATTTGAAAGGAATATCGCTATAGCTACCAGATAGGTTGTAGATAGAAACTTTCTTTGGATTTACATCCACCTTTGCAGAAAGTTTCTTTAGATCCATATCTGTTTCAGGCAAGTCAACTGAGATATCCTCAAATTCAGCATATAAGGTGCTGTTATCATAAACAATATCCATAATTTGCTCTGAAATAGAATCTAGATTCAATGTGCCCTGCGTATGGATAAAAGCATAAATATTTCCATCAATATCGTTCAGCACAGAGTCTGGAATAAATTTCTTTAGCTTCGGCAAGTTTACCATAAAGGTATCTTGCACTACAAAAGTCGGATGGTTCAGGTTTTTAACAGAGACTTTTCCATTCATTAATAAACCGGGAGTTGAAAAGTTTTTTACAAACAGATTGAGTTTAAGCTGATCCAGTTTATTAATTGAACCTTCCCAAATAGCTCTTAAAGATTCATTTTTAAGAGAAAGATCGTATTGAGGCAGATCAATTTTAAATCCATCTAAAAGTAGCTCATTACTTTCGTAGCTCAGTTTTCCTGCTAGGTTTTGTAGTGAAAGTGATGAATCTAAATCTACATTTAAGCTATCAAATTGCAATGATGCCTGTGTGTTTTGCAATACATAATCTGTAAAATCATCGGTGATTGAATCTGGCAAAACACCTCTAGTTTTCATCGCCAAATTGATATAACCATCAAAAT
>PBYL01000306.1 GCA_002729595.1 Thalassovita sp.
ATCATCAATCACAAAATATAAATCTATCATTTTAAAAACTAACCCTTAGTATGAAACATCTAATTAGCATAAGTAAGGTCAATGGCTTTGCTAGCTCCATAAAAAGTTGTTGTTTAATGGTTGCCTTTTCATTTTCTATGTATGCATGCCAGCAACCAAACCAATCTGTAAAAGACGAAGATGAATATGTACCCGAAGAAGTTTGGATGCATCAAAACCCATTTATTACAGACATTTATACTGCCGATCCTTCTGCACATGTGTGGGACGATGGTCGATTGTATGTGTATGCGTCTCATGATGTTGCTCCGCCAAGAGGTTGCGATTTAATGGATAAATACCATGTGTTCTCTACAGATGATATGGTAAACTGGACAGATCACGGAGAGATTCTTAGTTCTGATGATGTGCCTTGGGGCAGAAAAGAAGGAGGATTTATGTGGGCGCCAGATTGTGCTTATCACAATGGCACTTACTATTATTATTTCCCTCACCCAAGTGGAGACGAGTGGAATTCTACTTGGAAAATCGGCATAGCGACAAGTACAAAACCTGCTAGTGATTTTGAAGTTCAAGGATACATTGAAGGATTAGAATCTATGATAGACCCAGCCGTATTTATAGACGATGATGGTCAAGCTTACTTTTATTATGGTGGTGGTGGAGTTTGCAAAGGTGGCAAACTCAAAGAAAACATGATGGAGATCGATGGCGAAATGCAAGACATGGAAGGCTTGGTAGATTTCCACGAAGCTACTTGGGTACACAAAAAAGATGGCGTGTATTATTTGTCTTATTCAGATAATCATGATGAAGGTGACAAGCACAATCGTATGAGATATGCGACTAGTGATAGTCCACTCGGCCCATGGAAACATCAAGGCATTTATATGGATCCAACTGACAGTTATACCAACCACGGTTCAATTGTAGAATATAAAGGGAAGTGGTATTCATTCTATCACAATAGTACACTATCTAATCACGATTGGTTGAGATCTATTTGTGTGGATGAGCTTTTTTACAATAATGATGGAACAATCCAAAAAGTGGTACAAACCATTAATGTGAGCATTGAAAATAAGATTAAAAACTAAGACTCAAATTAACGCTAATTACAGAAATAGAATAGTCTCAATATCATATATAAAGTGTCAAATTAATTCTTTTAACGCTATTACTATTTGTTTGCTTCAATGCTTTTGTTCATCAAAAATTTCTATTGCTTAGTATGATTTTATAGAGGTGAAACCAGTCTTTCATTCACGGTTTGGGGGAAAATTATAGTCTGTTTAGGCTTCAAAGATACTTCGGAAGCAATAAGTGCTACTATAGCCTATGAATATCCACATGAAGCTGAATTTCTTATTTCTATTGATAAATTTGAAGAAAAAGAAGATAGAAAACAGCCAGTGTAAATTGAAAAGCATCGGTAATTTACCAGATAATGAAAGATGTTTGTCAATAGTAAACAGAGTGAAGTAGAAGCTCACTTTAATTTTGAGCTCAGCAGGAGAAAATTATCCTGTTTGATGTAACAGATTCAGAAAGCGAAAACTTAACATTTGTATCAAATTACAGAAGCAGATTATATGATTTCTGAGATCAAACAAACACGGCTTAATATCATGAAAATGAACTATATAAAGAAATTTATTTGCCAGCAGATCAGTTTTTTGGTCTTGCTGGCAATTTTTGTATTAACTGATAATGAGGGACTTAAAGCGCAAGATGAAGCAGTTCCTGCAAGTAAAAGACAGCAAGAAATCACTGCCGATTGGACAGACCGCGCCACAATAAAGTCTGGTGGAGAAAAGCCAGACGGCAAATATTTACTTTGGTACAAGCAAGCAGCCAGTGTTTGGGAAGAAGCATTGCCAATTGGTAATGGAAGTTTAGGAGCGATGATTTTTGGTGGCATCGCAGACGAACGAATCCAGCTTAACGAAAGCTCTTTGTGGGATGGCTATGCGCTTGACCCAAATGATAAAACCTCTCTCGAACATTTGCCAGAAGTTCAGAGATTACTTTTCGAAGATAAAAACAATGAAGCAGTCCAGCTCGCTGAAAAGCATATGATGGGGCACCCGAAGCGGATAAAACCTTATCAATCTCTAGGAGAAATTTGGTTTGATACGCCCATCACTGAAGCCAAGCATTACACCCGAAATCTAGATTTATCTACTGCGGTAGCAACAACTAGTTTTGTTTCTGAAGGAATAACTTATACCAGAGAAGCTTTTATCTCACCAGTTGATGATGTATTGGTAATCAAACTTACTGCTGATAAAAAAGCGAAAATCAATTTTTCTTTGGCATTAAAAAGGCAACAAGATGCCTCAACGGCTACAGTTGCAGGTGACCCTACATCACTCTTGTTACAAGGAAAATTACCGATAAAAGACGAAGCAGGCAAAGCCAGAGGCTTGAGTTTTGCCATGCAGGTAAAAGCTATAGCGAAAGGTGGTAAAACCAACATTGCTAATGACATTTTAACCGTAAGTGATGCAGACGAAGTAATGTTGCTAGTTGCCGGAGCGACCAACTATCCGGGTTTAGACAAAATCTCTGTTGAGCATCCTGTATTCTCAGAATCGCCTGAGAAAAAATGTGCGACCATTATCAAAAAAGCAGTAGGCAAAAAGTATAAGCAGTTAAAATCTGATCATATTAAAAAACATCAGGAATTATTTAACAGGGTTGATTTAAGTTTGGAAGGTTCGGATGTTGCTACATTAGCAAAACCCACTGATGAAAGACTTAAAATGGCTAAACAAAACGGAGCACCTGATCCAGCTTTGGTAGAGACTTTCTTTCAGTATGGTCGCTATTTGCTTATTTCCAGTTCTAGAGAAGGTACCATGCCTGCTAACTTACAAGGCTTATGGGCTTGGCAAATGAACCCACCTTGGAATGCAGATTATCATACCAATATTAACCTGCAAATGAATTACTGGCCAGCAGAAATCACAAATTTGTCTGAATTACATTTACCGCTTTTTAATTTGATGGATGAGTTGGTAGAACCCGGTGAGAAAACAGCCAAGGTTTTATATGGTGCAAATGGTTGGGTAGTTCATCACCTTACAGATGCTTGGGGTTTTACTGCACCAGCAGATGGTCCACAAGGTATTTGGCCAATCGGTTCTGCTTGGTTGGCTCAGCATCCTTGGGAGCATTATACCTTTACAGGTGATGAAAAATTTCTAAAAGATAGAGCTTATCCTTTAATGAAAGGAGCTGCCAGATTTATTATGGATTTTCTGGTTGAAGCACCAGAAGGCAGCGCTTTGGCTGGTAAATTGGTTACGAATCCGTCTTATTCGCCAGAAAATGCTTTTTACCTGCCCGATGGTAAACAATCTGTATTTACTTATGGCGCAACCATGGATTTACAAGTGATAGAAGATTTACTTTCTCACTGTATAAAAGCGACTGAAATCCTCCAAATCGATCAAGATTTTAAAAAAGAATGTGAGCAGACTTTAGCCAAATTGGCAACAACCAGAATCAGTAAAGAAACGGGTAGAATTATGGAGTGGGTAGAAGATTACAAAGAAGTGGAGCCTCATCATAGACATACTTCTCACTTGTTTGCATTATATCCCGGAAATAAGATTACAAAACTGGGCACACCTAAATTGGCTGCTGCTGCTCAAAAAACTTTAGAAGGTCGTGGAGATGATGGAACCGGTTGGAGTCTAGCTTGGAAAATTAATATGTGGAACAGATTACAAGATGGCGACCATGCATTTAAGTTATTGTCTGTATTGTTGGCGACTAAAACACTCCCAAATCTTTTTGATAATCACCCGCCATTCCAGATAGATGGTAATTTTGGCGCTACAGCAGCCATTGCCGAAATGTTTGTGCAAAGCCAAACACAGAATGAAGATGGCAGCTACGAAATTGAATTATTACCCTCTTTACCATCTGCATTGCCAAATGGAAATGTAAAAGGAATTTGTGCTAGAGGAGGCTTTGTAATCGATTTGGAATGGAAAGATAGTAAAATTACAGAAGTGAAAATACACTCTAAAAACGGAGGGTTATTGCACGTAAATACCAATAGCAATGAATACGACCAGCAAACAAAAACAGGAGAAATTATTCGATTGAATGGAAATCTTCAAAAGACAAACTAAAGTAATACAACTTAAAACAAAACAATTTATCATCAACATGAATCTACATTTAAAACGCTTTTTGCTGTATGGATTAGCTTTATTAACTGTCGCATGTACTGCTAAAGTTGAAAACAACACTGTCTCTACAGCAAAGCAACCTGTTGACTATGTGAATCCATACATGGGGAACATCAGCCATTTGTTGGTTCCTACTTTCCCAACTATACACTTACCAAATAGTTTACTAAGGGTATATCCAGAAAGAAGAGATTTTACTGGCGACAAACTAAGTGGATTACCACTTATCATCACAAGTCACAGAGGTAGCTCTGCTTTTAATTTAAGTCCATATCAAGGAGCTAAAAACGAAATTTCTCCGGTGGTTCATTACAGTTACGATAATGAAAAACTCACTCCTTACTCTTATTATGTGTATTTGGATGATGCAGAAATTGATGTAGATTTTGGTTTGTCTCATCAGTCTGCCATGTATGAGATTGCTTTTAATAAAGATGAAGAAGCTTACTTGGTGCTAAACTCTCGCTCTGGTGAAATGAACTGGGATGGCAAAGCCGTTTCTGGTTTTCAGAATTTAGCGAACAACACCAAGGTATATATGTATATGGAAGTAGAAGAAGCGCCATCGACTACTTTCGCTATTCAAGACAATGCACAAGTTGAAGCTGCAAAAGCTTCTGGAAGAAATGCTGCCATTGTGTTGGAATATCCTCAATCTACAAAAAAACTACATGTGCGCTATGGCATCTCTTTTATCGATGTAGCTCAAGCTAAAAAGAATATGCAGCGTGAAGTGGAAGGTAAAAATATTGCGGTTATACAGTCAACTGCTAAAGATGTTTGGAATGAAGCGTTAGGTAGAATCGCAGTAAATGGAGGTAGCGACGATGATCAAACTGTTTTCTATACTTCTTTGTATCGTTGTTTCGAGCGCCCAGTTTGCATCTCAGAAGATGGAAGGTATTACAGTGCCTTTGATGGAAGCGTACACGAAGATAAAGGAAAGTCTTTTTACACAGACGATTGGATTTGGGATTCTTACAGAGCACATCACCCATTAAGAGTTTTAATCGATCCAAAGAAAGAAGAAAACATCATCAATTCATTTGTTACCATGGCTGAGCAAATGGATAATTTTTGGATGCCAACTTTCCCTGAGATTACAGGAGACAGCCGAAGAATGAACTCTAACCACGGTGTAGCTTCTGTGATTGATGCATACAGAAAAGGGCTTCGCGGATTCGATCTGGAAAAAGCATATGAAGCTTGCAAAGCGGGTATTACAGAAAAAACATTGGCGCCTTGGTCTGGTAAACCTGCTGGTGAACTCGATCAATTTTATAAAGACAAAGGTTACATTCCGGCTTTAAGAGATGGAGAAGAAGAAACCATTCCAGAAGTACACAACTTCGAGCGTCGCCAGCCGGTAGCTGTAACTTTGGGTACATCTTACGATGAGTGGTGTTTGGCTCAAATTGCCAAAGAACTGGGCAAGACCGAAGACTACGAATACTTTATGAAACGCTCACTCAATTACCGCAACATCTACAATGAAGAAACTGGATTCTTCCATCCGAAAGACAAAAATGGGAAATTTATCGAGCCTTTCGATTATGTGTTTGCCGGAGGTATGGGAGCTAGAGGTTATTATGGTGAAAACAATGCTTGGATCTACCGTTGGGATGTGCAGCATAATGTAAAAGACCTCATTAGTTTAATGGGTGGAAATGAGAATTTTGTAAAGAATTTGGATGATATGTTTAATGCCTCTTTAGGAAGAAGCAAGTACAGTTTTTATGCGCAGTTACCAGATCATACTGGTAATGTTGGTCAGTTCTCTATGGCAAATGAGCCTTCTTTACATATCCCGTATTTGTACAATTACGCAGGCCAACCTTGGAAAACCCAAAAGAGAATTCATTCATTAATTGGTGAGTGGTTTAGAAATGATTTAATGGGAGTTCCTGGTGATGAAGATGGTGGAGGAATGTCTGCATTCGTAGTATTCTCGCAACTTGGTTTTTACCCTGTAACGCCGGGCTCTACAGAGTATAATATTGGTAGTCCTTTCTTTGAGAACTCAGTTGTGCATTTGGGTAATGGAAACGATTTTAAAATTGTAGCTAAAAACTTTAGTGAAAGTAATAAATACATTCAGTCGGCAAAATTGAATGGTAAAGAATGGAATAAGCCATTTTTCTCTCATGACGATATAAAAGATGGTGGTGTTTTAGAACTCGTAATGGGTGACAAAGCCAACAAATCGTGGGGAGCAGCAGCCTTATAATAAATTACTAATATATTTTTTATCATGTATGGAGCAGCACATGAGAGATTACTCTTTGTGTTGCTTTTTTTGTGCTTGTTATTTTTGATCTTTAGTATATGATAGCATTAGAAAACCCAATTTGGCAATCATTCGAAGGCGGATATAGAACTAAATATGATGCATCAATTCCGTTAAAAAGTCTTGAAATATCAAATAATCAAACTGAAATTGAAGAATTGCTTGATGAGCTTTTTTCTAAATTATATCACCAAGGTGATGTTGGTTTAGCATCATATTTTACTCTTCCACATTTAATTAGAATAGGAATTGAAAAGCAGCTATATAATTGGCAAATACCTACCCTCGTAGCAATTATAGAAATTGCTAGACATAAGAAAAACCCTCAAATTCCTAAAGAGTATCTAATAGAATATAAAAATGAGTTAAAACAACTTACTAAGTTGATTGATGTAAATCTAAAAACAGAATGGAAAAGAACTTATAGCATAGCAGTATTGAGTGCTATAGCAGCAGTAAATGAACAAATAGATTTAGCAGAAATAATATTAGAAATGGAAAGTGATGACATTCTTAAAAAATTCAAACTTTTTCTAAAATCTAAAAATGAATATTAATAAAATCATGTACCAAATTTGGTATATTCAAATTACTGAAATAGCTTTAATGGAGTAATTTCAACCATTTTTTAAACTTTCGTAATGATAAAAAACACAATTTTAATCCTACTTGTTTGTCTTTCAGCAGCTTGTTCAAATCCTAAAAAAGTACAAGAACTAGAGTTACCCGTTTACAATACTAATAGAGAGTTTGTTTTTAAAACTTCTCATTATAACAGTAAAGGAGAGCTGTATTTTGAAGATACTTTAAAGTTTATTACAAGTGATAAAATCATGTTCGAAGAAACCAAACAAACTGTAAGTCGATGGGTTTATCCTGGAAGAAGAGTTGATGGTATAAAGTCAGGCAATCTGGAGAATGATACTGCTATTTGGATACATCCGCCAAGAAATAACAGATATAGAAAATTAGAGCTTTGCCCATTCCCTAAGGTTAAATTCCCTTTGGAAAAAGGTCAAGAGTGGGAAAGTATGGTTGGTGCTCATAGAGCTTATTCGGTAAAAGACTTTGCTGAATGGGATGGTATTTATGAGAATTTTTATAGCCACTATTCCGTTGAAAATGAAGCCAATTATTCTACCTCAATGGGTAATTTAGATTGCTATGAAATTGTAAGTAAAACATCTAGCAAATTTAAAGAAACCTCACTTACTGCACTGTTCAATAAATACTATGGTTTTGTAAAACTCGATTATCAAACCATAGATAATGAAAGGTTGACTTTTGAACTAATCGAAGAGAAAAACTTGAATATCTATTACAGTTATAATCCATTGTATTAATTTCTAACAAAAGTTTATATCAAATTAATTTTATGTCCAATTTATTTGGTATGTTTGTTAAAGTTGGTCTTGCTGAATGCTATTACCAACTTTAACACGGCCAATTGAATCTCAAACAAATTTCTCTATCCCAATAGTCCCAACTATTGATCGACTAACTCTATAAAATTGCAGTTGCCAATCACTGTAATTTTTCTTTTTAAACATTCTCTACAAAATCTTCAAGAATATTTCACAGTAGCAATAAGTGCATATATTTGCATCCGACAAATATTAATTGAAAAATTAATAAACTTTTCAAACCAACAATCAGCTAAATAGTTATTAGCTACTGATGAAGTTCCAGAAACAAACAAATAAAATTAACGACTCTGTAGTATTTGTTTTGAGTGTTATCTCATTGATAGCCCTGATACTAGATTTCGGTTTTAAGCAAAACTACTGGATGCACCTGATAACAGACTTCTACTACATGTTTTTCGGGGCAGTTTCTTGTATTTTTTTCATAAATGAGTTTCCAAATAGAGAAGAATATGGTAGGTCACCTAGAGGTCATTATCTGGTAACTACTATTTCTTTTTTGGCGCTAGCAATGGCAACTGCCAACACAGGTGTATTTGTCATTTCTAGAATATCAGACCTCAATACCATTACTGCCTGTTTGGTATTTGTGCTTACTATCTTCGACTTATCTGTTAGATTATATAGACTTAATCATCAAACAATGCACCCTGCATTGGTTTTTGCTTTGAGTTTTGTGGTATTAATTTGTGTGGGTACATTGGTCTTAATGACTCCCAGAGCCACAGTAAATGGCATTAGCTTTATCGATGCCTTATTTACTTCTACAAGTGCTGTTTGTGTAACTGGTTTGGCAGTATTAGACACAGGCAAAGATTTTACGCTTCTAGGTCAAATCACCATCCTTACACTAATACAATTAGGTGCTTTGGGTATGTTGAGTTTTACCTCTTTATTTGCTTTGTTTTTTAAGGGATATGGTTCTTTTGAGTCTCAGTTAAACTTAAAAAACATGATTAATGCAGAAACATTAAATAGTACTTTTAAGACACTATTTCAGATATTGGTTTTTGTATTTACAGTAGAAGGTTTAGGTGCAGTTTTAATATTTATTTCGATAGATCCAGAAGCAGAAATGTTTGGCGAACATGTATTTTTCAGTGTTTTTCATTCAATTTCTGCATTTTGTAACGCAGGTTTTTCCACACTTTCTAATTCACTTTATCAAGAAGGAGTGAGGCACAATTATACTTTGCATATGATTGTTTGTGCACTTATTATTCTTGGTGGTTTGGGAAATGGTGTAGTCATCAACATCTACTATTACTTAAAAAAATGGTTTTTATACTGGCAGTATCGCTTGTTTGGCATTTCTTGGAAACAGGAGAAACAAAAAATTAAACCAAAACTTGGGCTCAATACCAAACTGGTGCTCTACGCTACTTCAACATTGTTAGTAGTAGGTACTATTTTCTTTTATTTACTAGAAGATAATAACACATTGAGTGAGCATTCTGGTCTGGGTAAATTGGCTACTTCGTTTTTTGGTTCAGTAACTACCCGAACGGCAGGGTTTAATACAGTCGACACAGGTAGTATGAGCATACCTACCATCTTTATTTTTCTCTTTTTTATGTGGATTGGGGCTTCTCCGGGTTCAACAGGTGGCGGTATAAAAACAACAACATTTGTAGTAGCACTTTTTAGCATTACACAACAAATTTTCGGTTATCAAAAAATCCGTGTAGGTTACAGAAACATCCCTCAAAAAGCATTACAAAAAGCCAGTGCCATTATCACTTTAAGCATTTTGGTAATAGGTTTATCAATTTTTCTGGTAATATATCTAGATCAACAATTAGGAGTTTTGCCTATTATTTTCGAATGTGTTTCGGCATTTAGCACAGTAGGTTTAAGTATGGGTATTACGAGTCAATTTGGTGATTTAAGCAAGCTAGTGTTAATACTCACCATGTTTATTGGCAGAGTAGGTTTACTTACTTTACTTACCGGATTAATTAGGCAATTGTATACTTACCAGTATTCTCCTATTGAATATCCGGAAGAAGAGATTTTAATTAACTAAAAAATATAAACAATGAAATTCATTATAGTCGGACTCGGAAACTTTGGCTCTTCCATAGCAATGACCCTCATAGAAGGTGGACACGATGTAATTGGCGTAGATAACCGCGAAGCACACATCAATCTGCATAAAGATACACTTTCTCATACATTAAAAATGGATAGTACCAATGAGCAGGCTATAAAAGAATTACCACTTACAGATGCCGATGCCATTGTAATTTGTATTGGTGAGAATACTGGTGCCTCGATTACGACAGCAGCATTGTTAAAAAAATATGCACCTAAAACCCGGATTTTTGCCCGAACCACCTCCGACATTCATAAGACCATATTCGAGTCTATGGGTATTAATGATGTGGTGAATCCAGAAGCGGAGTTTGCCCAGCAATTTGCTACCAGATTAACCATTGCTGGCAACGTAAAGTCTATGCTTTTAGACGACAAATACGAAATTGCCGAATTCGAAGTACCAAAATCATTTGTAGGCAAATCGGTAGAAGATACCAAGATGCTCGAAGATTGGAAAATCAGCTTGGTTACCATCATCAGCAAATCGAAGAGAAAAAACCTGATTGGTAGAGAAGTAAGAGATGTAAAAGTACAGGGATTAGTAAGTGGCCAGACAGTTTTTAAAGATAATGACATTCTAGTGATGTTCGGTCAATACACTGATATTCAAAAAATGATGCAAGAGGTTCAGTGATGATTTAAAGTCATTCATTTAACAAAATTTGATTCTTATACACTTTTATAAAGAAGATAAATACACTAATATGCATGCTATTGATTTTATTCATTTTCAATTAAAGCATGAGCAAAAAATTTATCTTCTTTATACTTATATCCTTCACGCTTTTTGCCTGTAAAAAAGAACAACCTACCAAGTTCGATATACTAATTCTTAATGCACAGATAATAGATGTAGAACAAGGTGAGGTAACATCCAATCAGTTAATCGGTATTTCACAAGATACAATCCAGTTGGTAGATGATATGTCTAATAAAGAGATGTATGATGGTACCGAAATAATTGATGCTAAAAACAAATTTGTAATGCCCGGTTTGTGGGATATGCATGTACATTTTAGAGGTGGAGAAGCGCTCATTAAAGAAAATAAAAACCTACTTCCATTATTTCTGGCTTACGGAATTACTACTGTGCGTGATGCCGGTGGCGATATTACTTCAAGTGTTTTAGAATGGAGAAAATCAATTGCAGAAAAGAAACTAGATGGCCCAAATATATTTACCTCTGGACCAAAGCTAGATGGTTCACAACCTGCTTGGGATGGTTCCATAAAAGTAGAATCAGCAAAAGATATCGAGCCAGCACTAGATTCTTTACAAAAATTAGGTGTCGATTATGTGAAAATGTATGATGGCAATTTAAGCAAGGAAATGTTTTATGGAATTATAGAAGCTGCTGAAAAAAGAGGGATGAAAACCACCGGACACATGCCACTCTCAGCCGATTTTCTAAAAGCTGTCAGTCTGGGATTAGATGGTTCGGAACATATCTATTACATTGGCAAAGCTTGCTCACCTTTGGCAGATAGTTTAACAGAAGTAGGATTGGGTTATGGCATGATGGTTCCCATAGTACAATCATTCGATATGAATCTGGCAGATAGTGTATATGAGATTGTTAAACCCAATAAAGTAAGCATTACCCCCACAGTGCATGTTGTACAAACATTGGCAAACATTCTAGAGGTAGACCATAGCAACGATTCTATTTTGGCATTTCTTGGCGATGGAATAGAACAAACATACCAAAGACGAATAGAAGGAGCGATAAGAGCGAAAGAAAGAGGTGATAACACTTATAATTTGATTTACAAGCTTGGTTTAAACATGATTACGAACATGTATAAAGCCGGAATAAACTTGGTTGCCGGATCAGATTGTGGCGCATTTAATTCATTTGTTTATCCGGGAGAGTCTTTACACAGTGAGCTGTTCGGCTTAGTAGAAGCGGGGTTAACTCCACAACAAGCATTAAGCACCGCTGTAGTGAATGGCCCAAAATTCTTTGAATTAGAAAACTATGGAGCAGTGAAACAGGGAAAAATAGGAGACTTGATTTTACTAGATCATAATCCATTGGAAAATATCGAAAATATCAGCAGTATCAATACCGTCATTCATCTTGGAAAAATCTACAATAGAGAAAAATTAAATGCGATGTTGAATGAGTTGAGAGAGGAGTATAATTGATATTTGTTGGCGCTAATTGATAAAATTAATAACACTGAAATATAGATAATTATTTAGAGGCTTTAGATGGGTCTTTAAATAGTAATACTTTTAGCATATTATCAAATATTTTTAGATTAGATAGCCAATAAAATGACTGCGCCCAAAATCCCATTTTTTTCGGTCTTTACATTAATTCTTTTATTCTCATGCACTAAAGAAATTGATGATAATATTATTAAGCTAGAGATAGATATTAATGAAAATACCATTGATGAGCAACTATCTCTTAAGATTGATAAGTTAATTCCACTACAAACTATAGAGGAGTCTCTATTTGGCGACTTACATTCATTAAAGGTTTTTGATCAGAAATTCTATTTATTTGATAGGTATAAGGGTAAATCACTTTTTGTTTTTGATTTTAACGGTAATTTCATCAACAAGACAAAGCTTGGCAAGGGGCCTGGTGAGTTAATTGAACCAATCTCTTTTTTTATTGATGAGAAGAAAGATCAAATTGTTGTTTACGATCAATCTTTAAGTAATTTATTCGCATATGATTTAGATCTAAACTTTATTTCAAACACCAAATACTCTGGAGGGGTGGGTATAAATAGTATCGATTTACTAGATAATCGGGGCTATTTGGTTAGAACTCATTTTAGTGATTTTGCATATGCACTTTTGGATTCTAGTTTCAATACTAAAGAAAAGTTTATTCCAGACAAAGAATATCCTGCTGGTCAAGATTTGCTAAATATGTATAGCTCAAATGGATCAAGATATTTAATTATTGCTCCGCATGATTATTATATATATGAATATGCAAGTAATCTGTGTGTGAAAAAGTTTTTTTTAGATTTCGGTACTTACAACTTAGACGATGAGGAGATTAGTAGACGAAGAGTTTGGCCACTAGTTAATTCTGGAAAGAAAGTTACAGCACCTTTGGGCATTTCTGAGAGTGAATCATATGTTTGGTTTTATGTGGTATTCGATAGAGAAATAAAGAACTTCCTTTATGATAAAAGTAATGGTAAAATAATCCATTTAAACGAGATTTTTAAAAAAAACAAACTCCCTAAAACTCGAATAATAGGAATAGATAATAATAGTTTTATCGGATTGATTAATCCTTTGGATCTTTTAGCATTTCAGCATAATACCGGTAGAAAACTTGTTGATGGAGAAATTAATCAAGACCAAAATTCACTCCTTATAAAGTTCCATTTAGAAAAATAGTTTTAAGTACTAAAATGGCGCTAATTGATACAATTAATAACCCTGAAAAATATATAAATAATTATTTAGAGGCATTAGATGGATCTTTAAATAGTAATACTTTTTTATTGCACATAAATAAAGTATTCAACAAACTAAATTTTAAAGAAGAACTCAGCACTTTTATTAAAAGTGAAGAATTTAAGCAATTAATGCTCAAAGCGGATATTGAAAGAAATTGGTTTAATTATCACAATCAGGATTTTGATGATGCTAAAGAAATAAAGTACACCCCTTATGATTTTGTCTTTACAACTGAATTCTATAAGCCAGACTTTCAACTCAATATTCAATCATTAGATTATTTAGGCCTAAAAAACAGTCTTACAGACCTATTGCTCAACAAATGCATTTATCATAGATGGTATTCCAATGAAAAAATGGTAAATGAAATTGTAGATAATTTTTTAAGCAAGCTTTTTTCAGATAATTCGGATTGTACATACTTTAAAATTGTACCTGATTTTCTAATAACTACTGAAGATTTATGGCAAGAGGATGCTGAAAGATTATGTTATTTTGATGGATTTCAACAAGATTCTTGTACAATATTTTTAAGTAATAAATCGATGTATATGCTCCTCACGAATGGTAGAGCCTGATATGTTTAAATTTTCAAAAAATAATGAAATTAACACCTCTATTAGGTGAATATTTAATTGATTTAATAAAAAACATTTCCTTAATTTCTACCTTATTTTATTAATACTTTCTCAAACTTTGGTACAATTCTTTGAGTAAATATTAACCAGTGTCAACTAGAAAATAACAGTCTAATGCAAAAGAATTACTTCTTAGAAATGATCAAATCTCTGCGCGAAGAGGAAGAAGTAGTACTATACGATAGAATTCTTAAAACAACTCAAGAAGAAGATCAAGTAGTTATAGCTTATTTAGAAAGTACCTACCAAAACGAAATTCTCAACTATCCTTTTACTGCACCAAAATTTAATGCAAATGCGGCTTTATGGAGCGCCAAGACAATTTATATTGCTGCACAACTCGTTTTATATCGACAAAATCCAAGTAAAGATTTAGCAGAATTATTTCCAACTGATGAAATCGAAACCTCAGCAGAAATAATCTTATCTGTCGATTTGTGTTTTCGATTTATGCCTAGTCTACTCAATCAACTTAAACTGATTGATAGTTCAGATTTTCTTTTGGAGATATTAGAAAACAAATTAGAAAAGTGGCATTACTCAGGTATCAATTATTCTTTAAAACTGGTAGAACCTGATTATAAATCAATATTTGATAATCCATGTTTGGAACAACTTTACTTAAACAGAATCATTAAATACAAAAACATTAAATTAGCTAAAAACCCATTATTTTATAATAAAATTTTGAGTAATGTGGGTATTTATAGCGAAACATATTGGGAAGGTTTTAAATTACTTAATATAGATGAACAAAATTGAAAAACTAACCAGCGTTTTAAATTATCTAAAAGATGCTTTTGTCGGCAAAGATGAAATTATCGATTTGCTTGGCATAAGCTTACTAGCACAAGAAAATGCATTTTTGCTAGGCCCTCCGGGTACTGCGAAAAGTGCCATTGTTAGGTTGCTTTCAGACTGTATCGAAGATGGTAAAAACTTCGAATATCTACTCACCAGATTTACAGAGCCGAATGAGATTTTTGGGCCTTTCGATATTCGAAGACTCAAAGAAGGTGAGCTAGCCACCAATACAGAAGGCATGCTGCCAGAAGCTTCTATGATCTTCTTAGATGAAATCTTTAATGCTAACAGTGCTATTCTAAATAGCTTGCTGCTCGCTCTCAACGAAAAGATTTTTAGAAGGGGAAAAGAAAACAGAAAAATACCGGCATTAATGTTTGTGGGAGCAAGTAACGTGCTGCCAGAAGATGAAACCTTAAATGCTTTACTCGATCGTTTTTTGATAAGAGTAAAATGTGATTATGTAAATCCGGATTTGTTGGAAGAGGTGCTCATGGCAGGAAGAAAACTTGAAAGGAGAGACCCAACAGAAAAACCGGTTATTCATCCGGTAGATATCCAAGAATTGCAGCAATTAACCCGCAATGTAGATTTGTCTCCCATCATCAAACAGTTTGTTGACTTGATACATAACCTGAGAAACACAGGTGTAAATATATCAGACAGGAGAGCTGTAAAAATCCAAAACCTGATAGCTGCCAGTGCATTTATTTGCAACCGAACAGAAGCCATTACATCAGATTTATGGGTGCTAAAATACATTTGGGATAATGAGGAACAAATGGAAATTTTGGCAGGGGTGATCGACACAATTATTGAAAAAGATGAAGCTGCAAATGCACATCCACAAGCCATGTTTAATAAGGTGCCTAATCCCGAAGAGTTAATGAAAGAAGTTAACCTCTTAACTGAAAAGTGGGAATCTGGTGATTTGTCTTTTGAAGAACAAAATGTGATTAAAGATAAGTTGAGATATGTGCAAACCAGAGCCAACTGGATTAAAAAACAAGAACACAAACAGCATTTATTGACAGAAATTGAATCGTTATGGCAAAAGATGCTACAGACAATATAGCTTACTATGTAAAAATAGATTCGGTACACAAAGAAGATATTGCCAGCATTAGACACTGGACCAACCTAAAAGTGGCTTTTGATAAAAATTGTGTGTGGATTACCAACTTTGAAGATACACAAATTAATGCGGCTGAGGTAAAAAGCCTTCCTTACAAAACCATCTATTATAATAAAAACGGTAAGCTGTATTTGCTTAATAGCCTTTTGCCAGATTGCAATTTACCAGCAGTACTTTGGACTCCGATAGAAAGAGCATTACCACTTAAAACAGGCAGCTATAACCATAATTTTTTCGGAATTGAAGAAAAGATAAATATAAAACTGGTAGAATCTGAGACTGAAAAGGAGGCAGAAGTAATGATGGTAGAAATCTATTTACTCAAAAGTTATATAGAGACAGCACCAGAAGTTAGACTGCAAAATATCCATTGGGTTTTAATCTCTCCTGAGCAAGCAGTTTTGTTTGGCAAACCACTTTTACCAGTTAACGGGAAGGTCTATTGGAAAAATAAAAATGCGATTATTCCTGCCGGTTACAATTTTGATTTGCACATGCTTACAGATATTTTGTTGATTAAGATTAATCCAGAAAAAAACTGTTGGATTTTGTGGGATACAGATTCTTCTTTCATCAAAATTGAAAAGCATTTATTAGAACCACTTAGTATCAGTTCTTTCCGAAAAACATATAACCAGTTACAAAAATGAAAGAACTTATTATCTCAAAAGTATACTTTCAGGCAAGTAAGAATTATTTCTGGCAGTGGGAAGATAGAGGGGAAATTGTAGCCATTCCTAATGGTAGCACAATTGCCTACAAGAAACTTATTGTAGAAATAATTGATAGATTATCTTTTCAAGGTTTGCCCTCATTTGGTGCATTGCTTATGGCGGTAGCTGCAATAAACCACAATGGCAAAGATGCGGTAGAAGAGATTGAAGATTTACTGTACAAGAACATTATGCTCTCAGATAAAGAGCTAATAAATGATGCCATTAGTTTTTTAAAAAAGCTTACTGAAATTCCAGAGGAATATAAAACTGGACATCAAAAGCATATGTTTTTGCAAACGCTTTTTAAGGATTGCCACAATGTTATTTCAGTAAAAAAATCTTCACAGATATATCAAGATTTTAAGAAAAACAATCAGTTTGAAACCTACGATAAAGTAGACTTAAAACATCTAAAGGTAAATTCAGATTTAAAGGTAATTGCACTGCTAAATCGGAAGTTTAGAACTGCCGAAGAGATTATAGAAAAAATTGCAGATGTTCCTAAAATTACTGATGAAGTTAACCTGGAAGAGACTTACACCGACTCAAATGATTTTGTAGATAAACTTACTGAAGATAGCAAAACATTTAGAGTAGGGGCTTTAGTAAAAACAATTTGGTCTGGTTTGCACCTGCCATTCCATAGCTCAGCTCCAAGCCAGCAACCAATTGGCGGAGTTTCAGATATTACCAATAAGGGCAATTTGAGTCAATTGCTAATCTCAGAATTTGCCAACGACGATTTGGTTTTTCTAAGCCGATTAGCAAACAACGAAGCTCTTTATCTCAATCGCGAAACGCCTCCTACAAGCAATGAGCTTAAAAGAGTTATACTGATTGATGTTAGCTTAAAAAATTGGGGTACACCAAAAACTGTTGCTTTTGCTACCATGCTGGCTATTGCCAAACACCCCAAAACAGATATCGCTTGTGAGGTGTTTGCCGTAGGTAGTTCATACAAAGAATTAAAAGTAAATACGGTAAACGATTTAATTGATGGCTTGCAAGAAGTCGATGTCTCATTAGATGCCTCAAAAGGAATTACAGAATTTTTTCAGCAATATCCTTCATCAAAAGGCAGAGAGCTTTTTTTGCTGACAGAAAATTCGACATTGAAGCAAATAAACATGGCTAAAGTATTGAGTGATTATGCCAACAGCATTAATTACTTAATCTCTAATGATGCCACTGGAAAAATTGACATCTACAAAAAGCTTAAAAATAGCAGAAAACTTCTGCAACATATGGAGTTACCATTGGCTAGACTATGGCAAAAAACAAAAGAGCCAGAAAGCAAGCCAATTTCTAGAGCAAAGCGTAACTATTATCCTGTTTTGGTAAGAAATGCACAGAACTTTGTCGGTATAAGGTCTGCCGAAAACGGCGATGCATTTATAATTTATAAAGAAAGGTCTTTATTGAGAAAACATGGAAATCCGGCAACAACTTATAGGCAAGGTTGGGAGATTATAGATGAAAACTTATCTTTTATTCCGACAGATTTTGAAGTTGGTTTTTCAAACAATGGTAACTATTTACTGCTATTATTTAATGCTCAAAACAAAGAAATAGAACTCATAAATCTATTTACAAATCATAAAAAAGTATTCCCTTTTAGCCAGTGGAAATATAAAGATGGACCTACATTTATTTTCTTCGATAATTGCTTTTATCACAGCAATCAGTTTGGTCATTGGCAATTAGATGCTGAAGGAAATGTGCAACAGATTTTTGGGGATGATATAGCCGAAATCGACGAGTTATTTATAAAACGTAGGAAAGATTTAAGTAAGCTCAAAAACACCTACATGGTAACTGCTAATGTTCTTAGAAACCTTAAAAAAGTGGCTATTAACGATTCGGGAAATCTTATTTTAAATAGCCATGAGTTACTATTGAATCAAGGGAATCACATAAAGCTAGAAAGAGCGGTAGATAAGACGCGCAAAGTTACAGCAGAACTTATTTACCCGAATATTTTTGAGTTTAAAGATGGTAGTAGAATTGAGATAAACAAGTCTGGTTTAATTTTACTTCAAAGTAGTAATAGCGATATTCCAGAAATATTTATTCCATCAGTTTTAGATGTAGCCTTAGGAATTGCTACTTATGAGCATTTTGCAGGTTACGACTATTATTTAAACAAACCAAGTTTTAATATTTTTCTTGAAGAAGCTGGTAATCAGAAACTTAATGTAATAAAAGCAATTAGAACAAAATTCCATTTAACCTTAAGTGCTGCGAAAAACATGGTGGAAAATGCTCCTGCCAGTTTAGGTTATGTACTAGGTGAAGATCTTGCTTTTGAGACTAAAAAAATATTAGAAGATGAAGGAGCTAAAATCAAAATAGAAACTATTAATAAAGATTTTAGTACCTTAAAAACCATAGAGAATGTAGAGTTCTTTAGGAAATATGTTAATGCATTTACAGATACAATTATTCGCTATGAACTTGAGAATAAAACCACATCATTTTAATAAATATCCAATTGGTGGATTTATCATAAAGAGTCCATCTGCTCAGGTTTGGTTTGAGGAAATTCATCAATTAGAGTTTGCTCTAAGCGATTTGCGTATTTATCCATTGCCAGATAATTTACCGAATTCTGTTTGGGGATGTTTAATACTTACAGAGTTAAAGCTAGATGCACATAAAATCGGGAAACACGAACTTTGCCAACAAGTTTATCCGAACTTTTATATTCCTGAAAAATCGGTAGTTGTTCCGGCAATTTCTCCTAAAGACAATGAGGTGCTATTCCCTAGAAACATCCATTTCTTTCATCCTGAAATAGGCTTTGTAGAATTAGAGAAAACATTGTTTATCAGTGAGTTAATTGAAACTCCAACTGAGAATTCAATAGATGTTATTAAAGCAGAAAATGGTGTTTTTATTCCGCAGACCATAAATAGTTTTCAGGTTAAACCTTTAGAGCCTGAAGAGATTTTGAGGCATTTAGAGCAAGATGTTTTTCCGAAATCTGAGAAAATGCCAGATGAGCCATTAACTCCACTTGAAAAGGGCAAACTGGAATTTTATAGAATGATATTCGATAAGAAAGAAGGAGATGAAAATGCCGAAGAAAAGCCTTTTTTCTCTAAGCTAAAGTCTTTTACTGAAGTGTTCAACAAAGACAGCAATTGGACAGAAAACATGAAAGAAGACTATGAAGAGCTAGAAAGGAGAAACCAGAGCCAGATGGAGAAGTTTATGGATATGCTTAAAAATGATCCCGAAGAAGCGTTAAAATATGCTATACCTTTAGATCACAATCATTCGAATAGGGGAGAAGAATCTAAAAATCTAGATTTTAATAAAAGGTGGGGAGACTATTCGCTATTCGGGCAAACAAGTTCTTCTGGTGGTGGAGGCAGTGTAAATATTGGCGATCATTTTATGAAGCTAGATGCACAATATAGGCAAACAGCAAAAGATTTAATTGCCAAAGGCGAATATCAAAAGGCAGCATTTATCTATATGAAATTGCTAAAAGATTACCATCAGGCTGCGCTTACATTAGAGAATGGCAAGTTCTATCAAGAGGCTGCAATGATTTACCTTAAGCATTTAACAAATAAGAAAAAAGCTGCTGAGTGCTATGAAAAAGGTAATATGATTTTTGAAGCAATTGAGCTTTATCTTGAATTAGATGATTACCAAAAAGTAGCTGATTTATATGCCAGTATCAATAAGCTTGATGAAGCTAGAATCTACTATGAGAAAGTAGCTTCAATTTTAAAACAGCAAAGAAAATACATAGAGGCTTCAGATATTTATAGAAATAAATTGGGTGATGCTAAACTCGCACAAAATACCTTGCTCGAAGGTTGGTGCGAAAAAGTAGATGCTTATAGTTGCCTGCGAGCATATTTCGATCATATATATGAAATCAAATTAATAAAATCTGAAATTGATTTTATCTATGAGCATCATGTGGATGAACAAAATCGTAGTGTTTATTTGAAAATATTATATCACGAGTTTAAAAAGCAAAACGAGCTAGCTAGTCATCTTAGAGAGCTTGCTTATCAAATCATCTCTGTCGAAGCTCCCACAAACAATCATATCATAGAAGAGCTCAAAAAATTCAACAAATCCGACAAAGAATTATTAAAAGATACTTCGAGGTTTAAATACCGAAGGAGAGTTTAACTTAACATAATGATATTTATTGAGATTTTGACTTACGGCAAAATAGGGGTACACAGGATAAAAATTGAAGATGATGAATCGTAAATTATTTATCCCCGGAAAGTCAAAATTAAATCCATTAAGTTTAGAAACCGCAGTAGTATCATATCGATTAGGGATGTTTTCGGCGGCAAAAGTGATGAGCTGGTATAAAATTTCTATGAATGAATTACGGCAATTAAATAGGAATGACTATTTTCAGTTAGAAAAAACTTTTGCATCGATGAAACAGCCCAACTTAAAAAGTGATAAAGCTAGAGTAAAGCAACTAGAAGCAGAACTAAAATTGCTACAGGGCAAATTGCAAGATGCTGAACTGGAATCGAAAGTTTGGAAAAAGATGGTAGAAATAGCAGAGAAAGAATTAGGCGTTCCCATAAAGCTTGCAGCCGCAAATAATTCTGGTATACGACGTCAGTTGAAATAATTCGTGAATATCCATTGTCAGGTGTAGGCAGAGTTTGTAATATCTTAGGAAAACAGCGCCAAGCGTATTACAAAGCAGAAAAACGCACAGAAAAGAGTGAATTTAAAGGAGAGTTGGTCTTAGAAGAAATAGAAAAAATCAGGCAATTACAACCACGTATTGGTTGTGTGAAATTGCATCATCAATTACGAGATTTTTTACAGAGTCATAAGATCAAACTTGGAGAAAAGAAGCTGAGAGTTTTACTCAAAAGACATGGTTTACTAAAGCCACACAGAAGAAAAATAGCTAAGACCACCTTCTCTGGCCATGGTTTTTGGATTTACAAAAATTTAGTAAAAGATGTAAAAGTGACACAGTCAGAGCAAGTATGGGTAAGTGATATCACATATGTCAAAAGCAATCATGGCTTTAGTTATCTGAGTTTGATCACAGATGCCTATTCAAGAAAAATAATTGGTTGGTCACTAAGAAATGACTTATGCTTAGAAGGCCCATTAGAGGCTTTGAAGATGGCTATGAAAAACAGACGATATCCAAAACGAGAATTAATCCACCATTCGGATCGTGGGATACAGTACTGTAGTCGGGCTTATATTAAATTATTAAAGAAGTACAAAGCTAAGATTAGTATGACCCAGAGTGGTAACCCATACGATAATGCCTTGGCAGAACGGATGAACAATACGATTAAAAATGAATTTTTAGAAGGTCGAGGAATAATGGATTTATCGTCTGGTAAACAACAACTAGCTCAAATTATATGGGTTTACAATGAATGCCGATTACATTGGAGCCTAGATTTTAAAACACCAGAACAAGTTCACCAGCATGATTTAAGAGTGAAGAAACGCTGGAAAAAAGTAGATTGGGAACTGAGAAAGAAAAGGAAAAAAGAGATTGATTTAGAGAAAATGCAGTATTATCGTTATTGAAAAAGTACAACTTTTATCAACATACAAAACTATTGTTTAACCTAATTCCTGTGTAAACTTTTTTTGCCGCAAGGCATTTATGAAATTCTAGTAGAATATTAGAATTTCAATGTAATTGACGTATTGTATCTATACTACAGGTTTGATATATGTGACTTAGATGAAGTAGTCACGATGAAATCTGACAGTTTGGTTAAATTAAAGTGCGAACTTTTTTATAATCAAATTCAAAT
>PBYL01000307.1 GCA_002729595.1 Thalassovita sp.
AATGGCATTTTTCAAAATCAAGAAGAGTTGGATGCTGGTCCGAAAAGCCCAACAAACTGGATAGGTGGTAGACGCTATAAAGATTTTAGTGGACCTGAAGGAATACCAGATGGCGAAGTAAATGCCAATTATGATCGAACAGTAATTGGTAATCCTAATCCAGATTTTTTTGGTGGTTTTACAAATACCTTTTGGTATAAAGGCATAGAGTTAGGCATATTTCTTCAATACTCTTATGGCAACGATATCTTTAATTACAATGCTATGGAGCTTGAGCTTCCTTCTGGTGGTCAAAATGTTTATGCAGATTTAGTAAACAGATGGACTCCTGAAAACCCAAGTGATATTTATCCGAGAGCTACCACCAATCGGTCTGCCGTTTTTAGTGATGCTTATATCGAAGATGGGTCTTATCTTAAGTTAAAAACCTTAACGCTGGCTTATACTTTCCCTTGGCTAAAAAGCAAAAGTTTCACAGGGCTTAAAACTTATATAACAGCTCAAAATCTCCTAGTTTTTACAGATTATTCAGGTTACGACCCAGAGGTAAGCTATAGAGGAGCAACTAATCTTGAGTTAGGAGAAGATTTTGGCGGTTACCCACAATCACGAACTTTTCTGGTAGGGGTAAAAATGAATTTAAAATAGAAACACATCTTACAATGAGAAAAATATTTATAATAATCATATCATTAGGTTTAGTTAATTTTTTCTACTCCTGCTCAGATTTTTTAGAAGAGAGTCCAGAAGATAGATATGTAATTGATAACTTTTACAGTTCAGGCACAGATGCCGAAGCAGCAGTTGCGGCTGTTTATCAGCAATTGTACGATATTTATGAAAGGCACATCTTTTTACTAAATGCCTTGCCTACAGACGATGAAAAAAATGGCTTGGGAATGCCAAACCAGTATCTTCAAAATTTAGAGTATCTAAGACACACTTCAGAAAACCAGTTTACCCGAGAAATGTGGCAGCGAAATTATTCGGGAATTGCAAGAGCCAATACTGCAATATTGAATATTCCTGATGTAAATATGGATGAAAATTTAAAGAGCAGACTTATCGGAGAAGCTAAATTCTTAAGAGCATTGTACTACTTTAATCTTGTTCGTTTTTACGGAGATGTGCCTCTGTTACTTAAACTAGAAAGTGTAGATGATGCTTTAGGAGCACGTGCACCAGTAAGTGAAGTTTATAGCCAAATTATTTTAGATTTAACCGACGCTGAAAATACATTACCAGATACCTATAGCGAATCTAATAGTGGAAGAGCGACCAAAGGTGCTGCAAAAATTTTGTTGGGTAAAGTGTATTTAACGATGCATGAATATCAGCAATCGGCAGATAAGTTAGCAGAAGTAATAGAAAATGAAGGAACCTATGGTTATGGCTTGCACGAAGATTACGGAGATAATTGGGAAACAGCTACAGAGATTGGTCAAGAAATGGTGTTTTCAATAGAGTTTATGGATCCACCTGGTAATGGTAATTCTGCTATGATTCTACAAGGGCCTAAATATTCTTTGCCCGGAGGTTTTAGTGTGTTAGGTCTTACAAATTCTAATGAGGCAGATATTCCAACAAGAGATTTGTACGATAGATTTTCTGATGAAGATGAGAGAAAAGCAGCCACATTCACAACAGATTTTGTGAGTCTTATTGATGGTACTGTTCATACTTCTACGATTCCAATTTTCACAAAGTATTGGGAAGAAGGTGAGAGCAATCCAAGTAATAGTGATGCTAATATGCATGTGATTAGATATGCCGATGCTTTACTTATGTATGCTGAAGCTTTAAATGAAATTGGGCAGACAGACAAAGCATATACTTTTCTCAATAGAGTAAGAGAGAGAGCTTTTAATTCTGTTGACTATAATTATGCAGGATTAAGTGCACAAGAATTTAGAGAAGCAGTGTGGGAAGAAAGAAGATTAGAATTAGCAATGGAAGGTCACAGATGGTTCGATCTTGTAAGAACAGGTAGGTTTATTGAAAGGATGAAAGAACACGCTGCTTATGAAGCTTCTGTTGCTGAAAGTAACAAAGTAGAAATTACTCAGAACATTAAAGATTATATGATTTTGATGCCTATTCCACAGAGAGAAATAGATTTAAATGTAGATTTAGTTCAAAATGCAGGATATTAGAATTGTATAATATAAAATAAGTAGAAGGGGGATACACTAACACAGTATTCCCTTTTTAGTATAACTCAATAATGGAAATTTACAAAAAGTGTCGTGTGCGTTTCTTAAAAAGTGCACACGATTCATTTTATCTTACATCTAGTTATTATTTTATTAAAATTACCTATATTATTGTATAAAACTGAGACGATTTTTTAATAACTACGGTACTTTTTTAGCTATTGGCATTACTTAAGTACATCAGCATTAACTAGAAAACAACCATGGCATGAAAGCTATTTCTGATAAGGAAAATCAACGCAATAAGCAGGTATATCTACAAATCAACAGGGCACTAATTACGAAGAACGATAGAGAAATATGGGCAGAATTTAAACAGGGTAAACCTGAAGCATTCCACTATATTTACAAAACTTATTTTTCTATTTTGTTTAATTATGGTTGCCAGTTCACACCAGATAGAGAACTTATTAAAGACCTCATACAAGACACTTTTGTTGATTTGAATGAAAAGAAAAAGCGCTTAGGCGATGTGAGTAACATAAAATTTTACCTCTTTAAGTCTCTTAAAAGAAAGATACTCGCCCTCAACAAAAACAGATACTTATCAAAATCCCCTGATTTTTTAAATACCATCAAATCTTTTGCAATTACCATCCCCCACGAAGAAAAAATAATCTCAACTGAAACAGAAGAAAACAGAAAGAATTTATTGGATGAAGCATACAGTAAGCTTTCAGTTCGGCAAAGAGAAGTGCTCATGTATTATTTTTATGAAGACCTCTCTTATGATGAAATTGCTGAGCTAATGGATTTCTCTAAAAATGAACATGCTCGAAAGCTTGTATATAGAGCAGTGTGTAAGTTGAAAGAAGAAATAGAAAGAAAAAAAGCTCTTTTCCTTATCAGTATTCCAATAATTGTATTAATAATTTTAATTTTTTGTATTTGATTATCAGATACTTACATGATATTTTTATTTTTTCTAATTTTTTATGTCCACAAAAACCAGTTTATGCTCTCTCTATATATAAATCAATTTTTTGGAACTGATGGATTATAAAGATTTTCAGTTAGAGCATTTTCTTACCGATAGTTTTTTTATTAGTTGGGTAAAAAAACCTGATACAGCATCAGAGCATTTCTGGTTAAACTGGCTACAAAATAATCCCGAAAAAGAAGAACTGATAACTGAGGCTAGAATGGTTATTCTTAAGACACATTATAAGTATATGCATCAGCCTACAGAACATGATTATTTACAGGTGTTAGAAAAAATTCACCAACGTAAATACAGTGATCACTATAGGTACACAAAACCTAAGATTAACTGGTATATGTTGGGCGCTGCGGCTGTATTAGCAATTCTTTTAGCGGTTACGGTAATACTAAATCCATTTGAACAAGCAACATCAATAGCTGAACAAAAATCGGAACCACAAAAAATTATTCGCTCTGTGCCTAATGGTAAAAAGCTGCAATTTAATTTGCCAGATGGCTCACAAGTTAAAATTAACTCGGGTAGCACTTTGTGGTATATGTCTGATTATAATCGGTTAAGCAGAGATGTTTATTTAAAGGGAGAAGCATTTTTTGATGTGATACCAAATCCTGAAATGCCTTTTAAAGTGCATGTGAATAATATAGTTACCAAAGTATTAGGTACCTCTTTTAATGTGCGAGCTTACGAAGAAGATCAAGATATTTCTATTTCGGTAGCAGAAGGAAAAGTTTCGGTATATAACAATGAAAACAACAAAGCCGTACCGGAAATTACTCCCGGAAATATGGCGATTTATAAAGCTGAAATCGGAAGTTTTGAAGAGAAAAAAGTTGACATTGAAAACATCATTGCTTGGAAAAATAACACCATCGTACTAGAAAAAGCAAGCTGCAAAGAAGTATTTAAGAAGCTTGAAAAATGGTATGGGGTAAAATTTATAATAGAAGAAGATTTAGGTATTACGGGCAATTTCACTGGGAAATTTCAAAATGCCTCACTTAAAGATGTATTAACTGGTCTTGATTTTTCATCCCAAATAAATTTTGAACTGAAGAACGACACTGTTAGGTGTAGTAAAAAAGAATTGCCTATGAAGTAAAGATAATTTTTTAGACTAACAAAACAGGTACCTCCCGATTTCGTTGGCGCGCTCCCGGACTGTACCTGCTTACTAGGCTTTTGCCAAGTTATTAACAAAACCTTAACAAAAATATGAAAAGAATAACTTTACGCAAAGTATTGCACATGTCCAAACTAATATTTTACGGGATATGCCTACAGGCAATATGCACCGGAATCCTTCTGGCTGGTCCGGGTAATGCTCAATCGAAAAAATTGGATGAGATTGAGGTGAGTATCAATGTTCAATCGCAAAGCCTAAAAAAAGTCTTTAGCCTACTCGAAACCAAAACTGGCTTTTCTTTTACCTATAATGACAGAGTCGTAGATGAAAATACATTACTTTCTCTAACTGCTAAAAAGAGCAATTTACAAGAAGTTTTAACTCAAATTGCCGATGAGGCTAAGGTGAGTTTTAAAAGAATAAACGATAATATTTTTGTCTCAAAATCTGAGACTTATACAGTCAAAGAGGAGATTACAACCACTCCTTTACCAGTTCAATCTAAAATTAGAGGTACTGTAACATCTGGTGAAGATAAAGCCCCTTTGCCAGGTGTCAGTATCATAATTAAAGGCACTACAGTAGGTACTACTACAGATTTAAATGGACAATTTGCCATTGATGCCAGTAGTGATGATGTGCTGCAATTCAGCTATATCGGGCACATTAACCAAGAAGTAGAAGTGGGAAATAGAACAGAAATTAGCATAGAACTCGCTTTGGATATGGAGCAGCTAGAAGAAGTAGTGGTGGTGGGTTATGGTATGCAGAAGAAAAGAGATGTAATTGGTTCTGTGGCTTCGGTTACTTCAGAAGATATTACTAAACTTCCAGTACCTTCACTTGATGCTGGTTTGCAAGGCTTAGCGCCAGGTGTGCAAGCTGTAGGAACTGGCGGTGTTCCGGGGGCACCAGTAAGAATTTTAGTGAGGGGAACCAACTCTATTTCGGCTGGAACTGATCCATTATATATAGTAGACGGAATGCCAATTTACTCTAGCTTAAATGGCTTGGAAAGAACAGAGTCTACCACACCGCAGAGTCCTTTGGCAACCATCAACCCCAATGATATTGAATCTATTGAAGTGTTGAAAGATGCAGCAGCAACAGCTATTTATGGTTCAAGAGGTTCTAATGGTGTAGTAATTATTACGACCAAAAATGGCAAAGGCGCAGGTGGTTTCGATTTTACTTATAATGCGGGTATCAGCACAATTATTAAAGATCCAAGTGAAATGGGTTTTGCTAATACGAGTGAGTATTTTACAATTATGGATGAAACCAGAGCTAACTCGGGTCTTCCTCCATTCGATCCAGATATCAATACCAACCTTTTTATCGATAACCCTGTAGCCTCTTTAACTCGTGAAGAAGCGATGAGCACCAACACCGATTGGTTTGATGAAATACTTCAAAAAGGAAAATTTCAGGAAGTGAATTTGTCTTTGCATAATTCAACCGATAAGGCAAACTATTACATTTCTGCAAACTATCGAGACGATACAGGTATCTTAAAAACTAACCAGTTCCAAAGATTTTCTGTAAGGGCTAATACCGACATGAATATCTTGGAGAATCTAACTGCTGGTATCAGATTAAACTTGGCCTATACCAAAAACGATAGAGTGAAATCTGGCGGTGGTGGAGGTCTGCAAGGCAATAGTGGTGGAACCAGTGGTGGTTTTGGACAGGCTAATTCTAATGCTTTAACATGGTATCCAATCAATAATGCAAATCACCAAAGTGGTTATTGGAATCCACTTTCTGGAAATAATCTGACTGCAAATATCGATGAAGATTTGCTGCTAGATGAGGTAGATCAATATAGAGCTTTGGGTAATTTTTATTTCAATTATACTATCCCTTGGGTTAAAGGTTTATCTGTTCGCTCTGAGTTATCAGCAGATTTTTTGCAAAATAATAGCACGTTCTGGGTAAGCGAATACTTAAGAGAAGGCGGTTCGAGTGCTTCAGATCAAAACGTAACTTATAATAGTTTCAACTATAATTTCTACGCAACTTATAATAAGAGCATCAGTAAAAATTTTGCTTTAAATGTAGTACTAGGAACAGAGTCTCAAGAAACTAAGCAGAGAAGAAGATTTATGTTGGGTGAAGATTTGCCAAGTAGCTATCAGCAGTTGGGCTCACCTAATAATTATTTGAGCATGTATTCTGGTCTTGAAAATGAGCGAGCATTACGATCTTACTTTGGCAGAAGTGATTTAAAATTTAAAGACAGATACTTACTAGGTTTTAGTTTTAGACGTGATGGCTCATCAGCTTTTCCAGAGAATTCCAGATGGGCTAATTTCAGTGCAGTTTCAGCCGGTTGGATAATTACCGATGAGCCATTTTTCAATTCAGCTTTCTTCGAAATGCTTAAGTTGAGAGGTAGCTATGGGCAAACCGGAAATCAAAATATTGGTAATAATCGTTTCATTACAACCTTTAGAAACGACAGAAGATATCTTTCTCAAGAATTGCTAAATGGTGGCACATCTATTACAAACTTAGGTGCATCAGACTTAACTTGGGAAACAACCAACAGCTATGATATCGGTCTCGATTTCGCTTTACTTGCAGGTAGAATAAGCGGATCAATTGCATACTACTACCAAGATGTAGAAGATATGCTATTACAAGTTCCGCTTCCTCTATCCATCACTTTAGACACCAGCAACCCGACAATTTGGGCAAATGCTGGCCGAATGAAAAATGCAGGTGTTGAGTTTAATTTTACTTCGGTGAATGTGCATACCGCGGCTTTTAAATGGTCTAGTACTTTTAACATCACCACCAATAAAAACGAAGTACTTAATCTTACAGATGATGTAGATAAAAACGGTCAAGGTTTAATTGCGAGCAATACGATTACTAGAACAGGCGGTAGATTAGGTGCATATTATCTAGCAGAATATGCGGGTATCGATCCAGAAAGAGGTGTTGAAATGATCTATGAAATTGATCAGGAATTATTTGATGAAACTGGTGAAACAGTAAAAACAGGTAATCTAATTCCGGCAACACTTACCAATGTGCGTGACAATAAAATCATTCACGATGATCAAACAGGTTTGCCAACATACTATGGTGGCATAAATAACAAATTTGAATTTAAAGGATTCGATCTAAGTGTATTTTTCACCTTTATGGGTGGTAACTACCTATACGATTATGTTACTCAAAGATCGCATTACCCATCGAGAGGGCAAAGAATGCTAAGCACAGACCTTATTGGTAACTCATGGTCAGCAGAAAACCCAAATGCAGAATATGCAGAGCTAAGATGGGATATGGCTTACGATTGGGATTGGGACTCAGAAAACGGGCAATGGGTTGAAACAGCAGGTAACTATAATAATGAAACATATTTCCACGACAGATTCTTGGAAAAAGCGAATTTCATTAGACTTAAAAACCTGACTTTCGGCTATAATTTCCCTCCGACATTGGCTAAGAAAATGTACATGAGCAGCTTGAGAGTATATGTTTCTGCTACAAACCTTTTAACATTTACGAACTATAGTGGCTGGGATCCAGAGGCAATTGTAACAAATACTGGCAATCTTAATCTGGCTCCGGGTATGATTTATTTGCCTCCATTGCCACATCTAAAAACATATAGTGTGGGTATAAATGCTAAATTTTAATACTAACAATATAATCAAGTGAAAATGAAAAACTTAAAAATCTATATATTAATCATATTGAGCCTCTGGGTTACATCTTGCGATAATGAAGACTTTTTTGAGGCAACCAATCCGCCAGAAAATCCATGGCTTAATTTGTCTGAGTTTGAAAAAGCTGCTGCTGGTGCTTATTGGGGTGGTCTCCGCTCAGGTTGGGACAATATAATTGGTGGCCCTAGACTTGTAAAAACTTGTCAGTCAGACATTGCCCGATTGCTGCCGGGTACTTCTGCCAACATTCCTTTTTCTGAAATGTACAACAGAACATCAGATTTCGAAATTGATAAAACGACCAATGCATTTAGGAATGCTTACAGAATGATAACCATTGCTAACTCTGGTCTCGATTTTATAAATGATAATGATGGGAATCCATATCCGAGCATAGGAGAGAGCGATATTGAAAACAACCTGAGAAGGATAGAAGGCGAGCTTTATTTTATAAGAGGATATGCCTATTATATGCTTTCTACAATTCATTTACCTGCATACAATCCAGATGGAAGCAACGATTCTGAGAAAATTCTTCCAATAAGAACTCAGTTTGACGATAATTTGGATGGAGCAAAAAGCCCAGACTTAGGCACTGTAGAAGATATATATAGTTTAATGATCTCTGATTTTACAACTGCCAAAGGTTTATTGCCAGAAAGATTTGATGCGGCACTTCACCATTCTTCTTATGCAGAAGGAAGAGCCAATCGGTTTGCAGCTTCTGCCATGTTAGCCCGAGTGTATTTTATGATGGGAATGGATACAGAAGCACTTACAGAACTAGATTATGTAATTGATGAAAACGGTGGAGATTATGATCTATCGGAAGACCCAATTGAAGCATTTAACCGTGATGATGAAACCCGTGGCAATGAGGTAATTTGGTATGCCTACTATGCGGACCCGATAAAAACGAGTGGCAATACACTAGAATTAACCAGTATGAATTTACAATCATACACAGCTACAAATGGAGGATTAACTTGGCCAGATGGTTATGCTAGAATTACTTGGAATCAGTTTGCTTTGAGTTATGATGCATTGCAGCGTGTTGGTTGGATGACCGACCCCGAAAATGGAGATTATACTATAACAGCAGAAGCTTTGGAAGACAAGAGGTTTCTACAGTTATACAAAAAGCTAGAACCGTATAATCCAGACCCAGAAGCAGACCCTTCTGTTTATGAGACAGTTTACTCGCAAGTAACCACGCCTGTAGTTTGGAGCGATAAATATTATAGAGGTAAAACCACTGGTTTTAAAACCAACATTCCACTTATTAGGCTGGCAGAAATGTACCTCACTCGCTCACTTTTAAGATTGAGAAACGGCAATACGGCAGGAGCAACCAGTGATTTAAATATGATTAGAAATCGTGCTGGCATTGGCGATTTGGCAACAGCCATTACCGAAGATGATATACATAATGAAAGAATAAAAGAATTGGCATTCGAAGGTGATCGTACAGATTACCTCAGGTCTGCAAAGTTGGATATTCCGCCAGGAGATAGAAATATAAGCGCAGTGCCTTATAACGATGCATCTCTGGTTTGGGAATTACCACAAAGAGAACTTGATCTCAACTCTAGCTATCAAAGTAACTGAGATTAATAATTGGTAGTTAAAGCAGTATCCATTTTGGATACTGCTTTTTTCCTATTCCAACACATCCTTATCAGAATCTAATAAATTAAATTTCTATAAAATGTATTACCTAAAATCACCTTGTCTAAAAGCAATAGGGCTTTTCACAATTACCTTATTCTTAACTTGTTTTCAAAACTCGTTTGCGCAGCATAGTAAATCTATGCTTACACCATTTCGAATTCCACTTCCAGAAAAAGGCACAAAAATTATCTATGAAGATTTGGATAATGATGGCGACCCGGATATTCTCAAAACAACACTGTATTCAGATATTCCGGTTATGTGGATTGATGATGACGATGACATGAAAGAAGGGGATTTAGAGGGTGATACCGATTCTGATTGCTTATTGATAGATAAAAATAGAGATGGCAAATATGCACAAGCGAAAGATATGATTATCGATTGGGGGGACGAAGACAAAGATGGAAAAGCAGATATTCAAGTGTATGTAGATTATGGAGAATTAAATCAAACTGGTTGGGGACCCGGCCATTACATGATTGTGGTTGATACAGATAATGACCAAACATTTAGCTATGTAGATTGGGAACATCTAGAAATTAAAGCTTGGGATCACAACAGAAACAGTAGTTTTTTTGAAGATTATTCAGGTAAAAGTCTTTTCTTAAAAATTCACACTTCTACTTTTAATATGAATGATGTAAGGATGAATTGGGAAAACCCATTCCTCTTTTACGATCCAGATAATGATGGTTTAACAGAGTACGCAATCCGTTTTTGTGATTCTCCGATAAGAGAAAGAAAGGTAGAATCTCACCCAGAAGATGGCAATATTGCAGATAAAGACAGAGCTGTTGAACTCACCGGAAAAATCAATTGGGTTTCTCTGGCATATGATATGGATAATGACAATGCACCAGGAAATGAATTCGATTACGATATGACCATCCATTTTAGTGGAGTAGGTTTTCCTTATGAAGATCAGGTACATAAGTTTAATAGTTTAGTAGGTTTGGCTGGCACCGAAAAATACTTTTACGATCCACGATGGAGACAAAATAATACTTTGCTTTATCCAGACCACGAAGCTGCTTACGATTTGGTATTCGATAGAGGTAAATGGGATTTTTGCTGGTTTACTTACGATGAAGATGACGACTGTGAAAGATGGGAGAGAGTAGAAATGTATCAGCCGAAAGATTTATTTAAAATAGGAATGAGAAATGGCGGCTTAGATGATAATGGGCAAGCAGATGCCAGTGGAGATAGAGGCGAATGGGATGGAGACAACTCAGGAAAGGGGAATCTATATGTTTCAAGTTTTGATGGTCGCTTGCATTTGTATGGAGCAGAGTGGGGAGCATGGCGCATCGATCAAGAAGCCAAATATTACCAAGGTTGGGGTGGGTTGTACGATGGTACCCAAAAGAGAAAGCAAAATGAACCAGAGATTTATCCAACCATTAAATACGAAGATTCCGATAAAAATGGCTTTATAGATATGATTTCTTACGACATGGATGGGGATACCATTTTTGAGAAAACAATTTCACTCACAGAGTTGGATATTGAAGACCAACGCGAAGTGATTGACATTTCTAAGATGAATTATTCAGATTATCAAAAGTTACATACGCAAGTGGCCGATAAGATTTGGCAAACTGCAACGGATGCTGTGAATGTAGCCACAGCGAAAAATTTAAATACAGATTGGTATCAGTTTTTAATGCATCCGAAATCTATTAGAGAGAAATACCACAATGGTTTTTGGTTGAATTTTTATGTATACCAAGACTTGTTGAAATATGCATCTATCAAAGCAGATAAGAAATATATTCAGCAAATTGAGAAGGCTTACCACTCTGGTAACTGGGATTTGCTCAATTAATTAAAGTCCAATTTAGTTTCTTTAACCTTAGTGTGGCGCTTGCTGCATTAGGGTTATTTTTTTGTTTCTTAAGTTCGTTTAGGTCTATCGATGTGGTGTTTAATTTGATTAAAAAGATGTTTTTTATTTATATACATGTTATACTTGAAGGAAATAGTAATGCTATGGATTTTATAAATTTTTTAAAAATTCTATCAACCTATTAAGTTTTTCATATGAAAAAAATGTTTTTATCTAATAATCCATTATCATCAAGCGTAAGTATTTTTATTTTAAGATTAGTTGCCGGCGGATCAATGTTATCACATGGTTTTCCGAAATTGCAGAAGGTACTTGCTGGTGAATTCCAGTTTGCAGACCCTTTTGGTTTAGGTCCCGAAGTATCCCTTTTTATGGCTGTTTTTGCAGAAGTAATTTGTAGTGTGCTTTTAATTCTTGGTTTATTTACCAGATTGGCACTTATTCCGCTAATAATCACCATGGCTGTAGCTTTTTTCCTTATTCACGGAAGTGACGATTACAAAGTGAAAGAACTTGCTTTTATTTACTTGTGCATGTATCTATCTATTTTCTTTTCTGGTGCTGGAAAAATTTCTATCGACCAAATGATAAATAAGTGAGATATTTTACAAAATTCAGTATGAAAGCAATCTAAATTTTTACTTGTTTTAAAGTTTTAGATTGCTTTTTATTTATAGCTTCCTAGGGTTTTTGTGGTAAATCACACAGCTATAAAACGTTTTCCCACTTCCATCTTTCTTCATTATATATTTAAAATCTTTCGATCTTTTTTGCATTCTTTGCAGCTGTTTTTCACTTCCCCAGAATTCTAATTGCTGCCTAAAAGCTACCGGCCTTTTTGAACTGCCTTTGTAGATTACATCTACTTTGTAATTCTTTACCTGTTTTCTGTTTTTGCGGATGAGGTTTTCTACTGAAGCAAACCTGCCTGTATTTAACTTGCCCGATTGAGCAACAATATTTAAAGCACCAGAATTACCACCCAATGAATGGGCAATAAGATGCCCACCGTGATCAACTCCTTTAATGCCATCTTTCGCCATTGCTTTGGCATTTTCTCTGGTTCCTCTCAATTGGTGTCTTTCAACAATTGACTTGGGAATAGAGCTAATTTCGGCAGAAACGACTCTCGCTAATTTATCTGTTTTAAATATGGAGTTTTCAATTTTGTAAGTAGTGTTTGGGAATAAGCGCGCATCTAATAAAGGGTTTACCAACTTTTTACCCATAAGCGGAAAAGAGGTAATAACCTGATGTTTTCCATTTTTTACAATTTTCCCTAAATATTGATTTTCCCTATCGTAAATGCTTATCGAGAGTTTGTTTTGCTTTAATACAAAACCGTTTTCAGTGCTCCACTTTTTAAGCGTAGCACTAATTGGCAGTTTTCTAACTACTTTAGAAGTTTTATCTTCCAGATCAGATTTTCTGAAAAAGCTCTCTATGTATTCGACGATACCGTCTAAAAACTTTCTTTCTTGTAAACTGCTACAAGAGGCAAGTAAACACAACAGACTAATGATAATTATCCTCCTCATACAATCAATTATTATTCAGATTATCAATGATTTGTTTTTCTGCTTCTTTAAATATGTCGTTTTCGATAGTATGCTTTAATTGATTTTCAGCGGGATCGCCTTTAAAAAAAGTAAAGATTAAAAACCCTAAGAAAAATGCCCCACTTGTTCTTTTTAATATTTTGGCTTTGAGCGAACTTACTCTTTTACGTCTTTGCTTGCTCCATCGTTTCCATCCACCAACTTTAAATTGATAAGAGATGTATAGGAACAAACTGATACTTACCAGTATAGCACCAACTATAAACTCTAGCGCTTCTTCTGCCAAAAAACTTAAGAATGAAATACCGACTCTGTGCGCATAAATTTTCACTTGCTTTTCACCACTTATACCGGCTATTTGAATTTTTGATGGATCTTTTTCGAGTGCGATAAAGGCTGCCTCTAAATGCGTTTGCACAATCTTGTTTACTTGGGCACTATCGTAAATGGCAAGCCAAATCCGAGTCGATTTTTCTAGCATGCTTTCTTCCCCTAACCAGAGATAATCGCGTACATTTCTCCAACCTAAAAAACCAGAAGTAGCCTCAATGGAATCGTTAAAAGCGGTGTAGGTTAAGTCTAGATAACTGTTTATATCTCGACTAGAAAGCTGAATAGTATTCTTTTTTACATTGTCTTTGTAAACAGAATCTTGATACAAGATAGCCTGACCAAAACAGCTAATAGAATTAAAAAGTACTAGGATTAATGTTAATCTAAGCGGATTCATTTGGTTGTTGCTAATTATATTTTGGTTAACATGTTTTGCTTTAAATAATTGCCAATGCAAACAAACAGGCTTTTATTTGTTTCTGTTCATTGTAATTATTTCAAGCTTGCAAATATATATTTCTCTTTTAAAGAAGCGCTTTCAATCAAAAGATTTTAATAAATTATTTAGCTGATTTTTATTATATAGCAAAATATAATTTCACACATAGTATGTAATATGGAATATATTACGGTGAATGTTTAAATAAGTTAGAGATTAATGTAAACTTAAATTTGTAGAGAAAGGAAGATTATTGAAAGGAATGTATAAAAAAATCCTTCCCTAATGTAGGAAAGGATTAAACTTAAATATAATATACCAAATGATTAAATTAAAATCTAAAAGCAAAGCTAGCTAGAATGTTTCTCGTCATTTGAGGGTTGATTGTAGACCAGCCTTTGTAATATTTTTGATCGCTCAAGTTGTTTACGTTTAGCGCAATTCTGTATTTATCTGCTTCGTAGAAAATACTTGAGTTTAGAATAGTATAGCTTGGTAACATAAAGTCTCCAGTAGCTTCGTAGTTGATTGCATAAGCTTCGCCAGCATAGTTAAGACCGAAACCTAAACCAAAGCCTTTTAGCGCAGTACTTTCTTGGAACTTGTAGCTTGTCCAGAAGTTCACCATATCTTCAGGACCAGCAGAAAGAGGTCTTTTTCCTACTAAATTATCTGCATTTAAGATTTCACTTTCGTTGTGGCTGTAACCTAAAATTACATTCCAACCATTTACTGGGTTTGCAACAACATCTACTTCAAAACCTTTACTATCTACTTCACCATCTTGAATGCTGTTGTTAATGTTATTAGGGTCAGACATTACTTGGTTAGAAACTGTAATATCGTAGTAGCTGATGGTTGTAGAAATCTTGTTTTCCAATAAGTTTACTTTCGCACCAACTTCAAACTGGTTTGCCCTTTCAGGATCGAATTGTTTAATTCTTGGATTGCTACCGTCAGCATCTGCTACTGTTTGCGCTGCTACATTTTGGAAACCATTCATGTAGTTAGCAAAAATAGATACCTTGTCGAGCACTGGTTGGTAAGTAATACCGAACTTCGGAGAAAGTGCAGTTTGATCATCGTTATCATCTTCAGGATCACCTTCGAATCTATCTACACGCAAACTAGCCATTACAGATAAGTTTGCTGTAATGTTGATCACATCTGAAATGTAAGCACCAAAAACTCTATTTACAGATTCTGAATTAGAAACCACAGCGCTATCTAATAATGCATCCATTCCAGGTTGAGAAAGAATACCACTATCGTAATTTGGCACTTCAGTACCACCATATACTACATTATAAACCATTTCTGGTGTTTCGTTACCCATATATACTATACCATTAGAAACATAGCCAGTGCTGTTGTTAATGGTTTTTGCTTCCATGTAATCGAAACCTACTACCATTCTGTTTCTAACAGAGCCAATTTTAAAATCACCAATAAAGTTTTGCTGTAAATCGGTTGAAATTATATCCGTATTTTGTTTGCTCACAAAGCGGTTAAATACAGAACCATCTGAGATATAAGCAGAGAATAGATGAGTATATTCATACAAGTAAGAATAGTAACCATCAGACTTTGCAGAACCTTTGCTAATTGCAGTTTGAGAAGTCCAAGAATCGGAAATTTTGTAATTTGCCTGAGCTTGTAAACTCAACGTAGGATTCTTAATAGTTAAATTATTGCTTGTATATGAGCGATTGTAATCGTATCCTAAATCGTCGATATTATCTACAGTAAGTGGATTTGAACGATTCAAGAATAACATAGTAGGGTTGGTTTGTTTTCCTTGTAAAAACTCAGTTACTACTAAAAAAGACAAACGATCTGAAGCTTTATAAGCTAGCGTAGGTGCTATAAAGAAAGATTCTTTCATACCCGCATCTTGAAAACTGTTTTGGGTATGGTAAGCAGCGTTTACTCTTAATAATGCTTTGCCCTCGCTATCTAAAGGCGTATTTACATCAGCAGTAATTCTGTTTAATCCGTAACTGCCAGTTGTGTATGAGATTTCTCCACCAAAAGTTTCGTATGGTTTCTTTGTAACGATGTTGATTAAACCGCCATAAGAAATTAAGCTGCTGCCGAATAGTGTACCAGATGGACCTTTTAACACTTCGATTCTTTCGATATTTGCTGGATCTGGGCTTCCGTTTGTCAATGCTGGTAAACCGTTTAACATGGTTGGCTGAATGCTAAAACCTCTCAAAGAAAAATAACCAGCACCATCGCCACCTCTACCAGTAGACTCCCAAAGTTTTTGTAAACCTGGTACATTATTTAAAGCATCGTCGAAGTTGGTTACAGCTTGCTCTTTTAATAATAATGCAGATACTACATTGTAAACTTGCGGATTCTCTAAGTTACCTAAAGGCAATTTAGATACATAAGGGCTAGATTCTGTGTAAAACTTATTGGTTTTGTTACCTTCAATTACAACCTCAGACATTAACTCCGATTTTTCGGCTAGAGCCAAACTAGAAAGATTAGTAGTACCTCCATCTGTTACTGTTACTTTTATCTCTTGGCTGTTGTAACCCAAATAAGAAAATAATAAAGTTTGATTTCCTGTTGGTACCTCATTTAGTTTGAAAGAGCCAGTGTTATCTGTTTGGGTTCCTTTCTTCTTTAATCCTTTTACTATGATATTGACACCTACTAATGGATTGTTTGATTCGTCAGTTACTTTGCCAGCAATATTTCCTGTTTGTGCTATGGCATTTATGGTTGCTATCCCTAAAAGGAATAACAGTGTGTAGAATTTCATCTCTTATATTAATTTAGACTAATTATAAATAAATGTGTCGCAAATATATTATTCGATCTTAAAAAGCGAAATACAAGTAGCAGAAAATTGAAATATTTAATGATAATTCTGAGGTAGAAATGCTGCTAGACTAAAATTTAGGGTAAGAAAAATTTATTTTAACGAATGTTAAATAAAATAATATATTTGCGTATGCCTAAGATTCTGACAAATAGAAACACCTTACTAAAAGCATCATTAAAGGTTTTTTTAAAAAACGGATATTACCATACCTCTTTTCAAGATTTGGCAAAGGCCTGTAATATCAAAAAATCGCACTTCTATTATTATTTCAGCAATAAAGAAGACCTAATGAAAGAGGTGTTGATGTATGCGCATGCTTATGTAAAAAAGAAAATTTTTAGTCTGGCAGATCAAGAAAATAAGTCGGCTAAAGAAAGATTGAATGAAATCCTAAACCAGATAAAGCAGCTTTACTACAATCATCATTACGGTTGTTTAATGGGGAATACATTGTTAGAGTTATCTGGTAAAGAACCCAATATAGAAAAAGTGATTACTTCTTATTTTGATGATTTTAAGCAAACACTCACTTCCATTTATAAAGAAAAGAATGCGTCTGAAGCCCCTGAAATATTAGCTAATGATACCATAGCCAAGTTGCATGGTAATATCATGTTTATGAAGCTTTATAAAGATCATTCTTATCTGGAAAATGCGACCAAACAGATCTTAGAGCAATTCTAAATTTTTTGAATTAACAGTAAATAAAATGAACGCGAAAATTGATTCTATTGGAGTTTATGTGCCCGATAATAAAATTGACAATACCTACTTTGAGAAAATTCTCGATACTAGTCACGAATGGATAAGCTCAAGAACCGGTATTAATACCAGATACTTTGCGAGCGAAAATGAGTATACAAGCGATTTGTCTATGAAGGCAATAGAAAATCTGGTTAATAACTATGATAAAGATTTATCTGATGTTGATTTTATTATTGTAGCTACCAGCACGCCAGATCAAATAATGCCGAGTACAGCGAGCCAAATTCAATACAGATTAGGTATTAAAAATGCAGGTTGTCTCGATCTTTCTGCTGCTTGTGCAGGCTTTACTTATGGAATTATTCTGGCAAAAGGCTTAATCGCTACCTCAGCTTATAAAAAAATATTAGTGGTTGGTGCAGAAACATTGTCTAAAGTATGCGATTATACCGACCGAACTACCTGCATACTTTTTGGCGATGGGGCAGGAGCTGTTTTGGTAGAAGCATCAGAAAGTAACCATTTATATAAACCGCTAACAGCGACCGATGGTGCTTATGGTAAAGATTTATATTTATCGCAACAAGCCGCACCAATTAGTGGAGAGATTGTAGACTCAAATGGTAAAGTACATCAAACTGGGAGAGTGGTTTTTAAATGGGCGGTGAGCACATTAACCCAAAAGTTGCAAGAACTAACAACATTAAATAATACTAGTTTCGATGCTTTGGATTGGCTTATCCCACATAGTGCCAACATTAGAATTTTAGAAGCGGTTTGTAACAATCTGGATATTCCAACAGATAAATGCTTAGAAAGTGTAAGAAATTTTGGAAACACTTCGGCAGCTTCTATTCCTTTAGCTTGGCACAGTGGAATAGAGTCTGGCAAGATAAAATTGAATGACGATCTGTTACTTGCAGGTTTTGGTGGAGGTCTTACTTTCTCAGGTATTTGCTTAAATAATCAGATAGAGAAAAAGTAAATTTCAACATCGAAAATTAATGAAACTAAGATTGCTACATTTTATAGTGAAATTGTAGCAATCTTACATATACCATTTTATGATTATATAATTGGAAAAATCTCAACAATGTACTTCCTGAAATAATAGGGAGTATACATTAAAAATCAAGAAACCTCTCTTAGGCTCACCTATAACTAGAAAAAGGTATTTGAACTGCATAATAGCTAAAATTCCGGCTAATTTGCTTCATGTAGAAATTAATTCTATTCTGGTATAAAATAATTCAATTTATTACAAGTTTTATCACCAAAACACACGTATATATCTGTCTTCAAAGAGCAGATTTTTTAGAATTCATTTTTCTGTTGTAATAAAAATTGGTCTTAGTTATGGTTCAAAGTAAAAAACTTTTGGTTAAGGAATCTCATGTAATTATAGAACATGATGAAGAAGATAATATACTTTACACAAGTTGGATAGGTTTTCAGAAGCCAGAAAAGATTATAGCTTCAGGCAAAGAAATCTTGAATATTTACAAAGATTTAAATTGCTCTAAGCTATTTAATGATAATAGCGAAGTTACTGGCCCTTGGAACGGTGCAGCAGAGTGGGTAAGAGATGAGTACTTTCCTAAAATGATTGAATATGGCATGAAACAATTTGCTTGGGTGATGTCTCCAAGTATTTTCGCTGAAGTTTCTGCTAAAAAATCGATGATGGAAACAGATGTGATTAAAACCTTTAAGGATCGTGATAAAGCACTAGAATGGTTGAGAACTGGAGGTGTTTAATTTCTATAAATATATTTCACAAAAAGCAGTTTTGGCAATTAGAGCTAAAGCTGCTTTTTTTTTGCTTAAAAGAAGATATTCTTTCTAAAATTAAGTGTAAGCTAAAACAACAGTTTTATTCTGAATAATGAGTGTTATTTTCTAGCCTTCTTTCATAATCTATATTATTCTAAAATTACTTAAAAAATGGCAAAGTATTGATTTGTAAAATAATAAGCTACTTATTAGCAGTTTCAACTTATATAATTTCTTAAATTTTAATAATTCTTAATATTCTTTTATTAGAACCATATTGAGTTTTCGTGGTAAAATAAAATTATTTCTCATCAGGTTATTCAAATAATTACTATTTAAATCACAATTAAAACTACTACAAATCAATTCAGTATGGTACAAAACAAGAAAGTGCTTTTAGAAGAATCTTATGTAACTATCGTACACGATTTAGAAGACAACATAGTATATAACTACTGGAAGGGTTTTTTAAAACCGGAAATGATTATAGAAACCGCCCAGAGGTTTATGGTGATGTATAAAGACATCAAATGTAGCAAAATCTACAACGACAACTCACAGATTTCTGGACCTTGGAATGGCGCATCAGAATGGGTAAAAGATGTTTATTTTCCGTATATGATTGAAAATGGATTAAAACATTTTGCTTGGATATTGTCTCCAAGCATTTTTTCAGAGGTTTCTGCTAGACAAGCCATGATGGAAACAGATATAATTAAGCCTTTCAAAGATCATGATAAAGCAATAGAATGGCTTAGAGAGGTGGAAGAACTAGTTTAAATTACAAATTCAGACATAAAGCAGTTTTAAACCAAGTGTTAGAACTGCTTTTTTGTTTTAGTAAACTATCATTTTTAAAGCTACAGTCCTACACCAGTTTAAGATTTCTCCTTGTTTGTTTAATTCTAAGTGGTAAGTAACAAATTTATCTTTGTGCTCTTCATAGATATTTACATAAACACGATCGCCCTTTTCATTTATAATATGAGGACTTGTGATCTGTAATTTTGGGAGTTTGTTGCCATACATTTTTTTGATTCGAAATTGCTGTTTATCTACCTGGCTCAAGTCAATCTCAAAATGTTGCGAATCGATGGAAAGCTGTTCAGTTATATAAGGTTGGAGTTCTTCGAAGTTTTTATCCCTGCCAAAATAAATATTTTCTGAGCATTGAGGAATATTAAATATGCTATGTAACTCTGCCACATATCCACATATATTAATTCTTTTGTCTACAGGATAAGCTTTTAAAATTTGGGTTTTATAAAAATCAAAAACAAGCTGCTCGTAGAAAGGTTCTTTTTGCTGTGCAAAACATAAACTACTAATGAGTATAATGCCTAAAGTGGATATGTAAAGTTTGTATTTCAAAATAGTTTTTTCTGCTAGTTATTCTTGTAAAACGGTTGAGTTAATTATCTCTTTCAGCTCGTCAATCATAGTCAACATTCTGTTTTTTTCGATAGTAATTCCAATTACAGGTATTAAAAGTACTGGTGCTATGGCAACAAACATTATTGGCGGAAAAATAATTGTTGCAGAAATAA
>PBYL01000308.1 GCA_002729595.1 Thalassovita sp.
CATTTTGGTATCGAAGACCTATGGGGAGATGCCAAAGTGACGTATTTTTAGTATATTATGTGGTTATTGCAGCATTTTTTAAAAGTTTAGAATACTTGATGGAATTAAATATCATTAATTAGTGTAGCTACTGATATGCAATCAGTATTAGTAAATTAAAAACAGATAATGGCAGATAAAAAGAAAAAGAATCTTATCCCTCCGAAGCCTCCCAAGAATAACTATCAGATTTGGTTGGTCATCGTGTTGATACTGCTGATAGTGGGGCTTACTTATTTTAATAAAAATAGTTCTACTATTGATATCACCATGAAAAGATTTGAAAAACTGATGCAGGATGGTGATGTTAAAGATGTGACCTTAGTTAAAAATAAAAGTATAGTTGAAGTAACCCTAACAGAAAACGCGCTAAGAAAACAAAGAATTAGCGATGAGCTTAATAATAGAAGCCCATTTTCAATTAGTCAGGGACCTCAATATCAAATTACTATATTCTCACCAGAATCTTTTAAAGAGGATTTAGAGGAGGTACAAGCAAAATTAGACGATAACAATCCTAGTAAACAATTAGCAGTTCGAGTTACCGAAAGACAAGATTTTGGCTCTTGGTTCTTAAGCTGGGGGTTTTTCTTTATTCTGGTTTTTGGTTTCCTTTTCTTAATGAGAAGAATGACTGGCGGTGGTGCTGGAGGTCAGATATTTAATATTGGTAAGTCAAGAGCAGCTTTATTTGATGCAGAGAATAAAGTAAAAATTACATTTAACGATGTAGCAGGTCTTGATGAAGCTAAAGAAGAAGTTGAAGAAATTGTTCAATTCCTTAAAAACCCTTCTAAGTATACTAATCTTGGTGGTAAAATACCTAAAGGTGCATTATTAGTAGGCCCTCCGGGTACTGGTAAAACCTTATTAGCAAAAGCTGTTGCTGGTGAGTCTGGTGTGCCATTCTTTAGCCTTTCAGGTTCAGACTTTGTGGAGATGTTTGTGGGTGTTGGTGCTGCAAGGGTTAGAGACTTATTTAAACAAGCTAAAGAAAAAGCGCCTTGTATTATCTTTATTGATGAGATTGATGCAATTGGTCGCTCAAGAGGTAGAGGTCAGATGCCTGGTGCAAATGACGAAAGAGAGAATACACTAAACTCTTTACTTGTTGAAATGGATGGATTTGCTACAGACTCTGGTGTAATTATTTTGGCAGCAACTAACAGACCTGATGTGTTAGATAGTGCATTATTAAGACCAGGTAGATTTGACAGACAAATCAGTATAGACAAGCCAGATATTGTTGGTAGAGAGACAATATTTAAAGTACACTTAAAGCCGCTTAAATTATCTAAGGATGTGAGTCCTAAAGATTTAGCTGCTCAAACTCCAGGCTTTGCTGGTGCTGAAATAGCTAACGTTTGTAATGAAGCTGCGCTTATCGCTGCAAGAAAAGATAAAAAAGCGGTAGATATGAAAGACTTCGAAGATGCTATCGATAGAGTAATCGGTGGTCTTGAGAAGAAAAATAAAATTATTTCTCCAAGTGAGAAGAAAATTGTTGCTTATCACGAGGCAGGTCACGCAGTGGCAGGTTGGTTCTTGGAGCATGCCGATCCATTGGTGAAAGTAAGTATTGTACCTAGAGGTGTAGCTGCATTAGGTTATGCTCAGTATCTTCCGAAAGAGCAGTTCTTACACACTACTGAGCAAATGATCGACGAGATGTGCATGGCACTAGGTGGTAGAGCAGCAGAAGATATAGTATTTGGTAAGATATCTACTGGAGCATTAAGTGATTTGGAAAGAATTACTAAAATGGCTTACAGCATGGTAACCATATACGGTATGAATGATGTAATTGGTAACCTCTCATTCTACGATTCTAAGAGGTCTGATTACTCTTTTGAGAAGCCATATTCAAATGCAACAGCTGAGACTATTGACCAAGAGGTTAAAAAGCTGATTGACACGGCTTATGAGAGAACAAAACAACTTCTATCGGATAAGAGAGAGGAATTAGAAATTCTTGCTCAAGAACTCCTTAAAAAGGAGATTCTATTCCAAAAAGATTTAGAAAGACTAATCGGACAAAGGCCATTTGATACAGAAACTACTTATCAGAAGTTTACAAAGAAAACTGAAGAGAATGGTAAAGTAGAAGGTGAGAGTTCAGATGAACCGCCAACAGATTCTGCCGAAGAGATTAAAGAAGAAACAAAATCATAAATAAAAAATCCCTCTTAAATTTAAGAGGGATTTTTTTTGTATTCTGAAATTACATCTTCATAAATCTCTTTTAATATTTTGAAGTTAATTTCCTCAGTATATTTTTCTTCGTAGATTTTCCGTGCATTTGTAGATAAATCTTTTTGCAAAGCATCATCATTATCTAAAAGACTTATTTTTTCGCTAAGAATTTTAGTGTTGCCTGTCTCATAAATAAGTCCATTTATTTTGTTTTCAATCATTTCTGCAGGACCTCCTAAGTTAGGAGCGATTACAGGTGTTCCAACTGAAAGAGCTTCTAAGATAACCATTGGCATACCTTCGTACCACACAGAAGAAAATACTAATGCTTTTACTGATTTTAGCATCTCTACAACTTCAGCTCTTGGTTTAAAGCCAATATATTCAATATTTGGATTCGCTTTTTCAGCTTTTAAAACTTCTTCTTTTAGAGGTCCATCACCCAATATTTTTAATTTTGAATCTGTTTTGCTAAAAGCCTCTAATAAAGTAGATATACCTTTCTCTTCAGATAATCGTCCAATAAATAAGAAGTCCTTTCTATCATCTTGACCTATGCCTATATCAGGAACAAAGTTTGGCTTTACTACAAACTGATTTGGCTTAGCACCTAAAGAAGAATCTAAGAATTTATCTTTCGCAAAATTGGTAAGTGTAATATATCTGTCAACATGTTTTTCCCAAGTTTTTAATACCTTGTGTATACCCGTCATCAATACCAATGAAGCTGTTTGTATTTTTGAGTCTCTGTAAACACCTTTTAGTATTGGAGATATTGGGAAGTTTTTATGAATATTATCCTCATAAATTCTACCATCAAAAAATAAATAGGCACTTGGGCAAATTAACCTGTAGTTGTGCAAAGTCATTACAATGGGAACTTTACACTCTTTGGCTGCATAAAATATAGATGGAGATGCTAAAGGAAAGAAGTTGTGCACATGAATAATATCAGGATTAAACTCCTTTATTTTATTCAATAATTTTGCTTTGCCTTTCGGATTATAAAATGAAAATAACCCCGTTAAAAGCTTATCCTTAGCAGATTTTATTTCGTGGTTGTCGTATACAAGCGTATCGACTTCGATTCCATTCTTTTTTAAAAGTTCTAGTTCAGATTCAAATACAGTATCTTCTCCGCCTCTTTGTTGGTAAGTATTGTGTAGTATTAAAACTTTCATGTCAAAAAAAGAAAAGGAGATTTGTTATAATCTCCTTTTTGATCGAAAAAACGTTTTATAATTACTTAGAAAATAACTCGAATTGCTCTTTATATAAAGCGTGCTTTATATTAGATGGATCAAATTCAACATCATCAAAAGTAATTTCTTTATCTTGAGGAAGGTCTTTCTTTAATACACATCCTTCTGCTAATCCCATAGGAAGTAATCTTTCTGCTCTGGCAGTGTCGTAGTTTTCACAAACACCATAAGATTTAAATCCTCCTAAACCATCGATAGTTTCTCCTGCTTTAAGATCGAATTTCGCAGTAGCTACTACTTCTACAACCGGGCCTGCTTTAGGAGCAAGAATGATATCATCAAAATCTACCATTCTAGCAATAGAAATAGCAGTTTCGAAGAATAGTAAATGATATGGAACATAGAAACTGTAAAGTGGACCATCACCTAGTTTTCCATATTTTAAATATTTTGCAGACCAAGGATCATCTGTAGTTGCATAAATGAATACACCTGGACCTGGTTTTGGCCCTACAACGTAATCAACAATACCACCTAATTCTTTCATTTCATCAACATCGTACAAATGAGTAAGATCATCGATATGTTCTTTTGAGTGATGTCCATACATACCTCTTGTTGCTACTTTCATTCCTGTAGCATTGGCAATACAAGCTTGCTCAAAAGAAATTTTAGTACCATCAGCAAAACTGGTTACCATTTCTGGAGTCATATCCCATTGAGCAGCAAAGCTCTTTTGAGTTTCTGGAGTACGGTAATGGTCTTGTAAACCTTTGATGTTACCACAAAGCAATGGCTCAAAGCCCATGCTTTTTACAAAGCGGTAAAGGTTAAGTGTAACACCTGGTTGGTCACCATCGCCAACACTATATTTTACACCAGCAATATCTGCCTTATGCTTTAAGATTGGACCTAAAGTAGCATCGATTTCAGCATTAAAAGAAAGAATATGTTTACCATGATCCATAGCTTTTAACATTGTTCTTGCTGCAAATTCGATGGTTCCGGTAACTTCTACTAGTATGTCAAGTCCTTCTGCTTCGCAAAGTGCATCTGCATTTGAAGTAATTGCAGGAATACCCGCTTTGATAGCATCTTCTAACTCAGCAGTAGTTTCTACTAATTTATACTCTTTTAAACCTACATATTCGTAAGCAGCTTGCGCTTTAGAAACTGTACGATTGTAAGTAGCAGATATAACCATACCTGGAGTATATTTTACGATTTGATTCATCATCCCTTTTGCCATCTCACCAGCACCGATCAAACCAACTTTTATAGGGTTATTTTCTTTTTCTCTTTTATTGAGTGCGTTATCGACTATAATCATTATTTATATAGTTTTCTGTTTGTAATACATCAATATTTATTACCGGAAAATTATTTTTTAGAATGGGCTTTCGTACTCATCAAGAGTTGGTAAAGCAATATCTTTATCTGAAAGGATAGGAGACATATCTGGCCATTCAATTCCACAAGAGTCCCACTTAATACCAGTATCGCTCTCGGGTTTAAATACAACTGTGGTTCTGTTTAAGAAGATAGCGTAGTCGCTCATTACATAAAAGCCATGAGCCATACCAGCAGGAATATAAAGCATATTTCCTTTTTCGCTGTCTAATTCAATTGTAAAATGTTGCTTGAAAGTAGGAGAGTCTTTTCTTAGATCAACTACAACATCGAAAATTTTACCTGAAATACAGGTTACACATTTAATGTGCTCGTTAGGCGGGGTTTGAAAATGTAATCCTCTTAAAACTCCTTTTTTAGAGCCAGAATAATATTCTTCTGTAAATGAGGTAGAAAGTCCTAAGTCTTTATAAGTGTCTTCGTGGTAGGTTTTAATAAGTTTGCCTCTGTCGTCCTGAAATATTCTTGGTTTCAGCTCAAAACATCCTGGGATTGGTGTTTCAATTTTCTCCATTTTTGCCTTTTGTTAAAATAAAAACCGGTTACTCAGTAAGAGCAAACCGGTTTAATGATAAATTAATAAATATATCTATAGTCGAATACTGTCTTCTTGTTGATAAGTTCTTTCTTTTCTTTGAACTCTTTCCAACCAGTAAGAATAGCAACATATTCCGTTTGCTCAAGTAATTCTTCTAGTGTATCGATGTATTTGATATTAACATCAGGGTATTCTTCTTGGAAAGCCTGATTCGCCAATGGATCGTAAGCTATAATGTTAGTATAACCTTTGTCGATCAATTTTGTAATTACATCTTTACTTGGAGTAAGACGAACGTCATCAGAACCAGTTTTAAAAGATAAACCTAAGATACCAATTGTATCAGAAGGAGAAGTAGCATCAGCGATTTTGCTTACTACGAAATCTTTAACTTGCTCATTAATTTTAAGGTTTCCACCTAATACCTCAGGAGTAAAGCCATTGTCTTTAGAGATGCTATATAAAGCTGAAGTATCTTTTGGAAGGCAATATCCACCATAACCACAACCAGGATATACATAGCTAGACATTGATGCTGGAGAACCAAACCATCTTTTGTCTTCGTGTAAAATTCTGAAAGCTTTTGCTACATCAATATCACCAATGTGATCAGCTACCATAGACATTTCATTAGAATAACTAATTAATGTAGATAGCAATGTGTTTGATAAATATTTGATGAACTCAGCAGAGTTGTAAGACACATAGTGAATTGGAGCGTTAAAAGGCTTGTAGATTTTGTCAAGAATTTCTTTTGAATCTTCGTCTTCAACACCAATTACTACGCGATCTGGCTCGATAAAATCTTCCCAGCAATAACCTTCTCTTAAGAATTCTGGGTTAGAAGCAAAACCGATATTTCTGTTGAGTTCTTTTAGTTTTTCGTCAACATAAGGTTTTACTTTTTTAGATACTGTTGATGGAGGAACAGTTGATTTAGTAATAATTACTTTAAAATCATCTGAATCTACAGCTAAAATTTCATCAATAGCACCTAAAATATATTTTAAGTCTGCACTACCATCAGCTGCAGCAGGAGTGCCTACACAAATAAAGATAGCCTTACTGTTTTTTACAGCCTCTTCTAATGGAGGGTTTAAGAAGAAAGTTTTATCAGAAGTTTCTTCTAATACTTCTTTTAAGTGAGGCTCGTGAAATGGAATTTCAAAGTTTTTGAGTTTATTAACTCTGGCCTCATTTATATCTATTCCGTAAGTTTTGAATCCTTTTTTGGCAAAGCCAAGGCCTGTGGTTAAGCCTACGAATCCTAATCCTATTACTGTAATCATATTAATTTTCCGTTGTTAATATTGAGAAATTTTAAAAACCTTTTAACACCTTCTTCCACGTAAATGGTAGGGTTATAATCAAGAGTAGTTTTTGCCTTGGTTATATCAGGGCATCTTCTATTCGGGTTATCAGTAAGGTATTCTTTGTCGTCAGAAACTTTAAATTCAACCTTGCCTTCGTAACCGTAAATGTCCTTAGCTCCTTTTTGGAATAGCTCTGCAAATTCTTTTACAGAAACTTCAGGCTTATCAATACCAATATTAAATGCCTCAAGCTTACCGAATAATAATACTTTTAAGTAACCTGTGATAGCATCAGAGATATAGCAGAAAGTACGTGTTGGTTTTCCATCAGAGAATAAAATCATATCTCTTCCTTCATGCACACATTTTGCAAAGTCAGCAGGGAGACGTTTGTCATTTATATTCATACCAGGACCATAATTGTTAAATGGTCTAGCTACTGAGATTGGCATGTTATATTTGTGGTGGAAGATGTAGCACATCGTTTCACCAAAACGTTTTGCTTCATCGTAGCAAGCTCTTGGTCCCATTGCTGATACATTCCCTCTGTACTCTTCATTTGTTGGGATAAATTCTGGGAACGGATCACCATAAATTTCACTACTAGAGAAGAATAAGAATCCTTTGATGTCTTTCTCTGCATAGAAATCTAACAATCTTCTTAAGCCAGTAATGTTGGCGTCGATTGTTTCAACAGGATAAATTCTGTAAAAGGTAGGAGAGGCGATAGATGCACCGTGAATAATAAGGTTAGCTTCTTCAGCTCCTTCTATACTTGCAACATCGTCGGTAATAACGTTGAATTCATGCAGCTCGATTTTATCATTGTTTTTTACGATTTCGTCAAGCCAGTCTTTTGTACCTGTGAGGAAGTTTTCAAGAGCAATAACTTTTTTAATACCAAGCTCTTCTGTATAAGTATCAAAAAAGTGCATGAAATAGTATCCAAGAAAACCTCCACAGCCAGTAATTAAAACTGTTGAGCCGTCAAATTTCTTTTTTTCTTCAACGGATAGGCTGTTGAGGATGTAGCCCATGTCTTCAACCAAGATTGGATTTTCTTTTTTTTCCACAGAGAATAAAGTTATGTTTAAATTGATTTATTGATTGCTAAAAGATTTAATTGTTTTTGGAGATTACCATACTTTCCAAGGAGCTTTGTCTTTATCCCACATGTCTTCAAGTACATTTTTGTCTCTTAAAGTATCCATTGGTTGCCAGAAGCCTGTGTGCTTGTAGGCAGAAAGATTACCAGTTTCAGCAAGAGTTTCAAGAGGTTCTCTTTCCCAAACTGTATCGTCTCCGGTGATATGATCTATTACACTAGGCTCAAGTACGAAGAAACCGCCATTAATCCATGCGCTCTCTCTACCATCACCAACTGGTTTTTCTCTAAAACTGTTTACTTTAGGATTAGACTCGCCTAATTTAAATGCACCAAATCTACCTGGTTGCTGAACTGCTGTAAGGGTAGCAGCTGTGCCTTGTTCCTTATGGAATTTGATTAATTCAGTGATGTTTACATCACTTACTCCATCACCATAAGTTAAACAGAAAGTTTCGTTACCTATGTATTCTTTTACTCTCTTAAGTCTTCCTCCTGTCATTGTGTGGAGTCCTGTATCAATAAGAGTAACTTTCCACGGATCAGCTTCAGTTTTGTGAACTTCCATATCATTATTTTTTAGATCGAAAGTAAAGTCTGACGTGTGGATGAAATATTTAGAAAAATACTCTTTGATGTAATATCCTTTGTAGCCACAGCAAATTACAAACTCATCAATTCCATGTTGAGCGTAAATTTTCATAATGTGCCAAAGGATGGGTTTTCCACCTATTTCAACCATAGGTTTAGGTCTTACTCCACTTTCTTCACTAATTCTTGTGCCGAAGCCACCGGCAAAAATTACTGCTTTCATAAGTGTTTGGTTAGATTCTCTTTTAGTTTTTAATGTAATTTATAGTTCAATATTACAGATTATCGTATTACAAGGTGGAATTACCTTGTTAACAAATCAGAATTTGAATAAATCTTATAGTTATTAATGTAAGATTTAAGACTAGGTAAACAGAAAAAAGTTTAAAAAATAAGGTTTTGAACCTCTAGATTATCAATAATCTTGCTTCAATCGATAATCTCAAAAAAAATTTAACTCAATTTAGAAAATAAGAAAGACCTATGAAATTACCATAACATTTTTTTTGATAGAAAATAAAAAAAGGGCTCTAACAGAGCCCTTTCCTATTTCTAGATGTTATAAATGCTATTTATTCTTCTTCCTCTTCGGTTGTAGCAATGTTTGATTTAATCTCGGTGATTTTAATCTCAGTTCTTCTGTTGATTTGGTGATCTTCCTCAGACTGAGCATTTTCCACCTTTATTTTAAACTTACCATAACCTCTACCCACTACTTGAGCTTCTGGTATTCCCTTGTTTTTAAGGTATTCTACCACAAAGTTAGCTCGCTTTTGAGAAAGCATTAAGTTGTATAAGTCAGATCCTCTATCGTCGCAGTGAGAGCTTACTTCTACACTGATATTCGGGTTATCTGATAGGAACTGTACCAATTTATCGATTTGAGGATTTTCTTGGTTATCGAAGTAGTATGAATCGTAATCGTAAAGAATTTCTTCGAATTGGTAATCATTTTCACCGCCTCTCATAGATATAATGTCTCCAATATTTGGTTGGTCGAGTTCATACTCTTCTTTAAAAGTTGAATCTTCGATACCCATCGAAACAAGGTCTTCTACTGGAATATTATCAATTTCTGGTGCTTTATAAGTTACCCTTTTAGTAAGTACATCTTCTTTAGACATAATGAAAGTATACTCAGCACCTGGCTCCATTTTAAATTTAGCCTGACCATATCTACCCGTAGTAAGTTCACCAACTTCTTCAAACTCTGCTGGCATCTCTTCTGGATTGTTTAGAGAGTCTTCTACAGTTACTTCGTAGTCAGCAATAAGAGAATCGGCAGTTTCTTTTATAATGTCAGAATACTCTTCTGCAATAGAGTCTCTAATAGTTTGCGTGTATTCAGCAATAAGCGAGTCTGCTACATTATTTACATATTCTCTGGCAAGTGGTGCACCAGCTTCTTTTTCTAGTTTTTCTTTAAGTGATTGATCTAATTCTTTTTTATAAGTATCAACCATTTCGGTTTGAACACTAGATGCAACCACATTAACTAATGAATCACTTACAGTTTCTCTGTATCTCGCTACTACTTCTTTTTTAATTTCTACCTTTTCCTCATCAGTAATAAGCTTAGGCTCCTTTTTCTTAAGAATAGTAACATTTGCATTTAAGATAGGCTCGCCTGCAAAGAAGTTTCCATCTTTATCTCCACCATCTTTTCCATATCTTAGTGCTAATTCTACAAAAAGATCGAATTTAGGAGGAGTTTTATCTAGGAAGAAATAGATATCATCATTACCCTTTCCTTCTGGTCTATTAGATGTAAAATATCCAGATAAAGTGTCATTATAAATTAATCCGAAATCGTCGTAAGGCGAGTTAAACTGTAGACCCACGTTTTCTACAACAGTTCTTTTATCAACTTTGTAAGCGATAAAGTTATCTAAACCACCAAGTCCAGGGTGTCCGTCTGACGCAAAGTAAAGTCTACCATCTTCTGTAACATAAGGAAACATTTCGTTACCTGGAGAATTAATTTTGTTTCCAAGGTTTTTAGGTTCTGTCCATTCGCCAGTACTTCTTCTTCTTTCAACACTGTACAGGTCTATACCTCCTCTGCCTCCAGGTCTATTAGAAGCAAAATATAATCTTTTCCCATCAGGAGAAAAAGCTGGAGAAGACTCCCAAGTTTCTTCGCTAGAAAACGGTAATAACTCTGGTTCAGACCAAGTTGAGTCTTTAAAATAAGTAATGTAAAGACTAACTTCTTTTTGTTTGTCTCTTTTAAAACCTGAGTTACCTCTGGCAAATATCATTGTATTACCATTGTCTGTAAAAGTACAGGTACCAATGTTGTATTTACTTTCTTTAAAAATCGGCAAAGGAATATCTACAAGTGACACATTACCAGTGTTTTTCAAAGAATCTTCAATTTCCAATTTAAACAATCTGGTGTAGCCATAACCAGTACCACTAAATGTAGTTTCTCCTTTACTTGAAGTAAAGTAGAGTGAATAAGGATGTGTGTCATTATTCAATAAAACTGGAGCATATTCAGCACCTTCAGAGTTGATAGAATCACTATTGAACAACTCAATGTATTCATTCTCAATCGCTGTAATGGTTTTGATCTCAGCCAAGTTTTTGAGCTCTAGATTAGCTTTATCAGGATATGCAAGTTCTCCTTCAAGTTGAAGATAGGCACTAAATTGTTGAGTAGCTTTTTCGTATTTGTTATTCATTTTATAGGCATATGCCAAATACAACATGGCATTTTGTTTCTGGATGTCTTCTTCCAGATTACCTTCAATGGCTTTAAGGTAGTGCTCAATAGTTAAGTATAGCCGGTTAGATAGCCTAAAACTTTCAGCTATTTTGTAGTGAATTCGGGCTTTGCTTTCCTCAGAGGCGGTTAATAATGCCTGATTGTAGAGGTCAATACTATTTTGATACTCTCCTTTAAGAAATATTTTATCTGCTTGTTTCTCTTCTTTAGATCGACTTTGAGCGAATGTACTGAAAGAAGCAAAACACAGTAAAATTGAGCATATCAATAGAAAGCGTATATTGTTTTTCATGCTTTAGTGGTATTAGCCTGTTTAAAAAATACAGATTTAAAAATTTACTGTTGCCAGTTTTTCAAGGCTGTAATGTAAACTCTGTATAACATCACATATTGTTGATCTAACCTAATTTAGAAAGGGTTTTAGACGCATTTTATCATGACTATAGGTAAGGGTATATGTAAGATTATAGAGTTGAATTAAAATTTTCATCATTAACTGCTATTAGGTAGGATGTTGTTATAAAACATCAAAATCATACACAGATTATAAATATGCGTATTGTTTGATTTTATAGCCACTTACAAACAATAAGCTATTCTGAAAGGAGTTTTTTCTATCAGACTGATTCTTCAACTAATTTTTTAGATTTTTTAGGTCTTGATCAAGCATTTTTAAATCAGAATTATAACTGTATGAAAAGATTAATTCTCCTAATCTTTGGATTATTATACCTAGGGTTGCATGCTCAGGCACAGTTCAGATTGGCAGATAATATTGCAGACGCAGAGTTTGTTTGTGCAAGTGAAATGGCAGCTACTATTACAAGCAATTATACCACAGAAGCAACTGACCCAGCACCGGGTTGTGGTGATGCTAAAAATCAATCTGCATGGTTCAAAGTGAAAGCAAATCAAATTGGAAATATTGATTTGAACTTTCAAGGAATTACAGCTGGGCAGTCTTATGCTGTTGCAGTGTATGAATATGATGAAGGAACTGATGCATTAGTAGCTTTAGAGGAATGTGATATTGTGGATTCAGGAAGTCCTACAATATCATTTACTTATGATGGTATAGAAGCAAGTGCTATTTTTTATGTAATGGTAGATGGAGAATCTGATGCAGAAGGAACATTTACTTTAAATGCAACAGGTGTTGCAATCGCGTCTCCAGATTTGTTGTTGGGTCTAAATAGAGTATTTGGTTGTTGGGGAGATTTAACAACCAGTTTAGTTACTGTACAAAATAAATCGACATTTAATGGAGGTAATGATGAATATGAAGTTACTATAGAATTTCTTCCTTATGATGTGACAGGTATTAATACTACAGGTTGGACAGAACCTACAGTTGTTGAAGTAAATGGTTCTGCTACAAATGATGTTGTAAGTGGTTCTAGAGTTTATACAGACTTCCCTAGAAGTTCTACTATTAAACTGGCATCTGGTTATCCTGGAGATTGGGAGATTACAATTAAGCCTAGAAACCACGAGTGTTTTGATGCAGAATTCAGTGCTTATCAAGCTACCTCTACAGTACAAAGACTAATTGTTAAAAGAACAGATGAAACCTTTCAAGAAGTTGAAGATGATTTATTCTGTGATCAAAATGACCTAAGTAAATGGTATGGTAAAGCTGAGTTAGTACCAGAAATTAATTCTGCTTCAATTAATTCAGAGATAACTGATTGGACTTGGACATTTAAGCATGCAAGTGCTCCAGGTGGTGTCTTTCAAACAATTGACGATACTGATCCTACTTTTGTAGCTAATACATCTAAAGACGAGATTGCTTTTGAATATACTATACCAGATCAATATAAAGATAATTTTACAATTGATATTGAAGTTCAAGGTACTTGTGGGCCTGCAGAGAAATCTTATAACTTACAAGCTTATGATCTTGAAGCTCCCACTTATACTGCAGTAAGCCCTATATGTATTACCGATATAAATACTGGAAATCCTTTAAATTTTTCAGTTACAAATTCAGATGATTTTTCACCTAAAGGAATTCAAGGAACAGTCGCTTGGGATTTTGGTGGTTTAGGAGTTCCAAATATTATTGCAGGTGCTAATGGAGAAGAAATCACCTTTAATGATAACTCTGTTTTAACACCTGGTACTTACAGCGTAGAAGCTACTCTTACTGATATCGGAGATTGTTTTATTTCTGCTCCACTAGAAGTAAATATTGTAGCAAAAGCTGAAATAAATAGTATAGATACAATCCCACAAGACCCCAATATACAATGTAACCAGTTTGTATTTAATGCAGGGGATGTAGTTGATTTTACCTTTGATGTAGTTGATGTATTGCCTGCTCAAGGAGCTAATGTTACAGTTATATATGGAGGAAATGTAGTAACAGGTTTTCCAGTATTACAATCTACAGATTCAGTAAACTATTCATTTCAAGTAACACATACAGGTAATGAGTCTGATGTAATAGAAATTATAGTAGATAATGCAGCTTTCCCTACAGTTGGTAATTGTCCTACTACAGAGACAATTGGAATGTTGCTTGAAAAAGAGGAGCCTATTCTAGAAATTGCTGGAAGCGACACATTATGTATAAGTGATATAAATGTAAATTCAGCAGTAAATGTTTCTATAATTAATGCAGATGATATTTTAGGTGGTGCATCTTTAGTAGCAACTGATTGGGAGATTGATGATCCATTTGCAATAGTTGCATCTGAAAATGAAACAAATATTGTATATTCTTCACTATCAGTAGGGATACATACTATTACTGCCAAAGTTTCTTATAACAGTGGTATCTGTTATTCAGAAATTACAATTCCAGTAACTGTAGTAACACAAGAAGAAGTTGCCATTTCAGATCCAGAGCCAATGGGCAATCCTGCAGCTTTTAGAATTCAATGTAATCAAATTGTTTATGAAAAAGGTGATCAGGCGAGGTTCCCATTTTTGATAAGCAAATTGGTTGATCCTGTAATTGTTACAGTTAAAAGAGGAACAACAATTTTAAATACTTATAATGTAGGTTTAACAGATATCAGTGCTGATAGTACTTATACAAACTCTTTTGAAATAACTCACAACGGTGCTGATTTTGATGTGATTACAATAGAGGTTGCTAACCAGAAGTACCCAGATGTTTGTATAACTGAAGAAGTTATTAGCTTACCACTCTATCAAGAAGGTGGTCCAACTTTAACACCGATAACTCCAATATTCTGTGTAAGTAATATCAATGCAGCTAACCCTGTAACATTTACTGTAAACAATCCAACAAGTTATCCTGCAATAAACACGATTACTTGGACAGTATTAGATGGTGTTGGTGCTGAAGTAAATAGTGTTCTAAAAGTAGAAAATGGGAATACTATTGAAATGACAGGGTTTAGTGAGGGAGATTTTGTGATTCAAGCAGAAATAGATTATGTAAGTGGTTGTACCGAAATAATTAATGGAAGCTTTACTGTATTGCCTCAACCAGAGTTTGCCGTAGATAACATTTTTGCAACAGCAACATCAAATGATTGTGTTGATCCAGATGGTTATCAGGTAGGAGATGCAATTCAGTATGAATTTACAATTTCTCAAATTGTAGAAGCTTTAAGTGTTGAAATTAGTTATCCTGGAAAAACAGAAACAGTTAATATCACTTCAACTGCAGATTATAAGGGCACACTTAACTTTAAAGTAATTGATGAGACTTTACAAGGAGATGGAATTACTTGGAGAGCTGGTTATATTAAAATCATTAGTGATAATGGTTGTGAGTTAATAAATTACATAGAAATTCCAGTTGTAGAAAATCCATTAGATATATCTCCTTCACAAGATCAAACGATATGTGTGAATGGTAATACAGCCACATTAGCTGTTCAGGTATTATCTGCACCAGCTGGTACACCAAGCTTTGTCTGGACAGGTGATGAAGTACCAGCAAATAGCACAAGCAGTTCTGTTACTCTTTCAGGCTTAGTAGATGGAAACTCATACACTGCATCTGTTACAGTAACTTCAGCAGATGGTATTTGTCAGAAAACGATCAACTTTACTGTTAATGTAAATCAAGATGTTCCTGAGCTTACAACTGAAGTAATTACCTCACCAGACAATACAGATTGTAATGGTGAGACAGGTTTCTGTAAGGGAGATCAAGTTGAATTAGATTACGCAGCGGTAAATCCAACAGGAGCATATTCTGTTAGAATCAATATTCCAGGTCAAATTGATCCTATAACTGGTGATGAAATAGATATGATTTTTGACCATGAGGCTGGTGATGATCCAGATCCAGTTTTACTTACTGTAGAAGACGAAGACATTGTAGGTACAATTAGTATTTGGTATCAAGATCAAACTATTTCTTGTGCACAAATATACGAAATCGATATTCCGATAATTCCACTAGCAGTAATTGCTGATGCAGATGATAATCAAGTTTGTTCTGGAGAGGTTGTAAGAGAAATTGGTGTTATTCCAAGTTGTGATGATTATACAGTTGATTGGTCTAAATCACCAAATCAAGACTTAATTACTAGTGCATTAAGTGGTAATAATATTACGATTGACTTTACTGGTCAAAACTCAGGCGAATATACTTTTGAAGCAGAAGTAACAGGAAATAGCTGTTCAAGAATTATCACTCAAACTATTGAGTTCTCAGATAATCTTCCAGATATAATCACAAGCTCTGGTAATATTGCGGGTTTCTGCTCAGGTGATTTACCACAAAGTAATATCGTTTTAGTTGCAACCAAATCTGGTGGTAGCTTTGATGCAGGACAGGTAACATTTGATTGGAGTGTTACATCAGCAGCAAATCAACAATTTATAAGTTCAAATAGCTCTCTATCTGCTAGTTCAGTAACTATTAATATTCCACAAGGTACAGAGGTTGGAGTTTACGAGTTTTCAGTTTTAGTTAATGATAGAGATCCTGAAAATGATTGTGAGAGAGTTTTAACTTTTGAATTAACAGTAACTGATAATGCTACGATCGCAATAGAATCTGGTTCAACAGAAGTTTGTGATTACTCAGAGGTTGTTTTAAAAGCAGCTAACAGTTTAAGTGGCACTTACAGATGGACAAGATTAGATGCTGATACCAGACAAGTAGTTGAGACATTTGAATCAGATGCAGATACTTTATTATTTGTTACTGATGAAGCAGGCGAGGCATTGTTCTTAGTAGAAGATGCGTCTGATCCAAGTTGTATTGCAGGTGGAGAGTTTACATTAACTATTACTTCTTGTGAACTTGATATTCCAAATGCATTCACACCAGGTCCTAACGATCAGATTAATGCGACTTTTGAAGTGCCAAGAATTCAATATCGCGATTGGAGTTTTGTTGTCTATAACCGCTATGGCGATATAGTTTACGAAAATGAAAATTACGATAACTCTTGGGATGGCGAAGATTTACCAGAAGGCACTTACTATTACCTACTTTCATCTCCTGAAAAAACAAAAGAGTATAAAGGTTGGGTAAGAATTTTCAGAACATCTCAAAGTGGAGACCTTCGTTAATAATAAATATTATACTTAATTAAGAGCAGCCCCTAAAAGGCTGCTTTTTTTATAATTTAATACTCTTTTAGTCCAATTTTTTTGTGGTTTTTTACAATTTATATCCAATTTCTTAGTCGGGTAAGCAATATTGTATTAATTTGCAGTGAAATTCTCTGAAATTAAAACTCAAATCAAAAGGATTATGAATATGTTTTATAGCGTATTTCTCACTAGGTTAAGGAATTTATTACTCCTATTTACTACTGCAACTATTATTGTATCATGTGGCACAGGTAGCACTACCTCAGAAACACAAGAGTCAACAGAAGCTCAAGATGAAATTGGTCTTGAAGAAGAAATCACGAAAGTTGACATTGCCAAAGAAGATTTTGAAAGAATGCTCAATACTATCCCTGAGCCAACAAAAGTTCCGGTAGTACTGCAAAGCACTGGTGCGGAGTATGATATGAATTTACTAAATCCTGTTACCAAGGCGAAGGATTATATGACTACAAATGACAAGGCAGCTTTAAACTTAGGTGTTTATTCTGCAGACCTTGGTTACTTATGTGCATATAGCAAAGCACAAGATGCAATTAACTACCTTAATTCTTCTCAGAACTTGGTTGAATATCTGAATATCTCAAATGCAATTCAGATGTCTATTTCAAAAAGATTTGAAGCTAACCTTTCTAACAAAGATTCTTTAATTAGCATTGCTAACCAATCAATTGAATTAGCAAAAGACTACTTAAACGAAAGCGAAAGATTTGGAACTGCAGCATTAGTAGCTACTGGTAGCTATGTGGAAGGTCTTTACATCTCAACTAGTCTTGTAGAGAACTATCCAGCAGATGCTTCTGAAGCAGAAAAAAACGAGCAATTAAAAAGTTTAGTTAAAACTATTTTAGAGCAAAAAGAACCACTTGGCGACTTAGTAAACGTATTAGATGTTTTAGGCGATAGCGAAGCTTCAATTGTAGAAGTTAAAGATCAAGTAAGTGATTTATTTGATATGTTTGATGTAATTGGTATTCAGGCTAAACTTGAAAGTAATCCTGATGAATTACTAACTGATAAAACATTAAAAGACATTACTGCTAAAGTTGCAGAAATTAGAAATGGAATTATTGAATAAGTAATTTATTCATTTGAAATATTATTTAGGCCAGCTTTTTAGCTGGCTTTTTTTGTGCCTACAAGTTAAAACTTGAAGTTGTATGTGAAGGATGGGAGTAGTGTAAAGAGATAAAGTTTTACAGCTTCGGTTTTGGTACGATCTTCATCACTTTGTCTAAAAATGTAGGCATAAGTATTTTTTCTGCTATAGAGATTGTAAATAGAAAAGTTAAAGCTGCTTTCGTTTTTCATATCAGCACTCATTTTTCTATAAAATGTGGCAGAAACATCTAAACGGTGAACCGGTGGCAATCTAAAACCATTTCTACTAGTGTAATAGGGCACTATAAACTGGTCTTTTTCATACTTACCAACAGGGAAACTGTAAGCAATACCAGAAGAGAAAACCCAGTTCGCAGAAATATCTACATGCTTATTTACCTTATAGTTTGATACAATAGAGATGTTGTGTCTTCTATCGTAAGAAGTAGGGTAGGGATTATCATTATTAATACCGGGGATATCTCTAACCGCTTTCGAAAGTGTATAAGATATCCAGCCAGTAAATTGCCCTTTCTTTTTTCTAAAGAACAGTTCCATTCCATAAGCGCGTGCATCACCTTTTAGAATTTCCGTTTCCAGATGGTCATTAAGTAATAAGTTAGCTTGAGGTTTAAAATCTATCTGATTTCGCATATTCTTGTAATAGCCTTCAAGCGAAAACTCATAAGTATTGTTCTTGAAATTTCTAAAATAACCTATTGAGTACTGATCGCCGATTTGAGGTTCTATATATGGATTTACCGGAGCCCACATATCTACAGGACTTGGCACATTGGTGTTAGACAGTAAGTTTATGTATTGCCTCGTGCGGTGGTAGGCCATTTTAATAGAGCTTTTCGAAGTAAGAAAATACCTCAAAGAAACTCTAGGTTCTAATCCAGAAAAAGTATTGTATCGCTCACCTCTTTTATATTCAACTGTGTCGATAATGTTATCCGTTGTAGTGCTCTCCGAAACCACATCATCAGTGTCGTAAATGTATAAAACTCCTTTGCCTGTATTATCATATTGTGAATAGCGTATGCCAAACACAATGGCAAGTTTATCGGCAATCTCTTGTTGATAACTCACATAAGCAGCAAGTTCTCGAGTATAAGAAGGGGAAATTTGCCTTGGGTTAATTAGAGAATTTTCGGTTAGTGGTTGAATTTCACCAAAGAAAAATCGCTGTCTGCTTACATCATAACCAAAATCAACCTGGTGATTAGGGTCTATATACCAGCTCATATTCTGTTTAAAACCATATTGTCTTACATTATATCGGCTACTGTAAGCAAACTCTTCCTGTAGACCTACATTTGATCTTGTTCTAAAAAAACTCCAATATGCTGTACTATTTAAAAATAATTTCTTTGATATGATGCTATTCCATCTCAGAGAAGCTGTTTGATTTCCCCATGTTACATCATAAATATCACTAAACCCGAAGCGATCTCTTCCTAAATAGCTTGAAAGTGAAATCTTGTTCTTTTTAGAAAGCTTAGCATCTAATTTTAAGTTGAGGTCATAGAAATAGAGTGCGTTTGCATTGAGCGAGTTATTTGGGACTGCCTTTACGAATAGGTCAGTATAAGTTCTTCGTCCACTTACAATAAAAGATGATGAGCCTTTTTTTATGGGGCCTTCAGCAGCAATTTTGGTTGATAATGTTCCTATTCCACCAGATACACCAAAATCATGATAGTTCCCTTCTCTCATTCGTACATCCAACACACTTGACAACCGAGTGCCATACATGGCAGGCATAGCTCCTTTAGAAAAGTCTATTTCTTTTAAAATGTCAGTATTAAAAATAGAGAAGAAATTAAAGAAATGGGATGGATTTAAAACAGGAGCTTCATCAATTAAAATTAGGTTTTGATCTGCACCACCACCTCTTACAAATAAGCCAGTAGAGCCTTCTGTCCCAGACTGAACTCCAGGAAGTAAATGTAAAGCTTTAATCGGGTCATTTTCACCAAAGAAGGAAGGCATTTGTTTGGCTATGTTTTTCTTTAGCGAAAATGTGCCTGTTTGCAAACCACTTATATTTAAATCTTCTTCACTTTCTTTATCTGTAACCAGAATTTCTTCTAGCTGAAAATTATTAGGTTTTAGAGTGAAATCAATTCGTTGGTTATGGTCTAGGTTGATTGTTTTTTCTTTGATATTATATCCCAAATAGCTGATGTATAAATTGTATTTGCCTTTGGGTAGAGTAAGAGAATAAAAACCATAAAGATTGCTCGTAACACCAGTAGCTGTTCCTTTTATCAACATACCCACACCAATAAGTTCTTCTCCACTTTCTATATCAGTTATTTTTCCATTAAGGGTATAAAACTGTTGGCTCTTTGCTAATACAATGCTGTTGTTCTTTTCTTTCCATGTGATGTTTTTACCATCGTAGAAATGTTTGAATAGTTCGTTGAGTGAGATAGATTTAAAATTTGCCTGATAAGTGATATCTGGAAGAATATCACTACTATATATAATGGTTGTATTGTATTGCTTTTCAATGAGTTTTATTGCTGTATTTTGATCTGATGTGTTAAGCTGAATGGAAGCTGTGCGATCTAAAATATTTTGAGCTTGAAGTGTGTAGCTACATGTAATTAAACTGAGGATGAATGCTTGTATAATTAAGATTAATCTAATGTAGTAAGAGTTTAAATTCATCCGAAGCTATTAAAAAGTATTTGAAATTAAGACGATTCGCTAGTGACTTGCTTCAGTGAACAAAAATAAGAGAAACAAAATTTCTGTAAAATAAAAAAACAGGCTTGATTTCAAGCCTGTTTCCAATTTTTGATTTTAATATTTTTTATTGATTGTGAAAAGCTGTCAATTCTGTATAATAATCTAGCTTTCCTTTTTTATCGTAACTTTCAGTTTTAACTATACCTACACCTTCACTAATCCATTCAACTGTTGAGGTTTCAAACACTTTCTTTAAACCCATAATTTGTGTTTCAATTCTAGAGTCATAAGTAATTTTATAGCAATCAAAAGTACCAGCAGGAGTTGTAAGAGATTCTTTAGAAACAACTTTTCTATTTGTAATGGATGTGGTTGTTCCTTTACCCATTACAGCAGCAAGTGCAGGGTTTTCAGATTCCATTTTCATTACAAAATTCACATCATCAAGACTTGAACCTACAGACAAGTTACTTGGGAAAGACATGTAATCACCTTCAAACACTATTTTCACATCTTCCATACCAGTTGCTTGTGCTGTTGGAGGAATAAAACTGCTCATATCCATTTTAAAAACTCCATTTTCGCAAGCTAATTCAACTTCGTTTGCGTAAACCTCTTCGTCTTTTTTATCTGATATAGTAATATCTGCAATCATTACTTGTCCGCTTGCAGTATTGCTTACAGATTTAATTGTCATTTTTTGGGTGGTTTCTTCTTTTCCTTTAGCATTGTAATGAGTGAGTTCAACCATTGTTCCTTCGGTGTAGTTGAAAAACGGGTTACAACTCTGTGCATTTAGGTTGAAAGAAATGGCTAGAAAACCAATAAATAAAATAAGTAATTGTCTCATAATAGTGTCCTTTTTTAAATTTAATCTTCTGGTTTATAATCCAATTATTAATATTGAATCCTTATAAAAGGTAAACACTTATTACGAAAAAATCACTATTGGGCTTTTATACTAGCTAAAATTTCTCTACCGCCACTATTTAAAATTTCTTTAGCTAATAGTTTTCCAATATTTTCGGCTTCTGTTGTTTTGCCAGTTTGCTCACTAGATATTAATTCTTGACCATCAAGACTAATTACGCCACCTTTAATAGTAATAGAATCGTTCTCAGAAATTGAAGCACTTGCAAAAGCTGGAATACTACAGCCACCTTTTAGTTTATTTAAAAATGCTCTTTCTGCTAAAAGACATAAAGCAGATTCAGTGTGATTAATGGCATCAACTATACTTTTTTCTACTTCTGGGTCAATTGAAACTGCTGCTTCTATAGCTACACTACCCTGACCAACTGGTGGGATATATACGTCAGCAGGTAGATGTTTTACAATCATATTATCGTAACCCATTCTATGAACACCTGCAAAAGCCAAAACTAAAGCATCACATTGGCCTTCTTGCATTTTACGGATTCTCGTTTGCAGATTGCCGCGCATGTTTACTACTTCTACTTCTGGCATATATTTTTTTAGCAAAGCAGTTCTCCTTACAGATGATGTTCCTAGAACTATTTTGTCCTTCTCAAAAAGATTTTTGTTCTCGGAGATAATCACATCATTTACCTGTTCTCTTTCGGTAAAGGCAATAATTTTAAAATGCTCTCCCAAATCAGATGGCATATCTTTAGCACTGTGAACAGCAATGTCGATTCCTCCTTCTAAGAGTTGGGTTTCAAGCTCTTCAGTAAAAATACCTTTGCTACCAACTTTGGCGAGGCTTCTATCAAGAATTTTGTCTCCTTTAGTTTCTATAATTACAATGTTGGTTTCAAAACCTGCTTTTAGTAGCAGTTCTTCAACATAATAAGCTTGCCACAATGCTAACTTGCTGCCTCTTGTACCTATGTTAATTATCTTTTTCAATGCTCTCTTTTATGTATTGTGAAATTTCTTTTTCTTGTGATGGATGAAACCAGTTTATCTCATTATCTCTTCTAAACCAAGTCATCTGTCTTTTTGCAAATCTACGAGTATTTCTTTTTAAGAGCCTTACAGCTTCATCCCAATCGTATTTTCCATCAAAATATTCGTATATTTCTTTGTATCCCACTGTTTGCAGCGCATTACAATCTCTAAATTGTATATATTCTCTGGCTTCTTCTACAAGACCTGCTTCAAGCATATTGTCCATACGCAGGTTAATTCTGTTATAAAGCTCTTCTCTTTCTCTGTTTAAACCTACTTTAATGGTTTTAAAAGGGCGAGTTTTTAAATTAGATTGCCTAAAAGAAGAATAGGTTTTGCCAGTACTTCGAATAATTTCTAATGCTCTTATAATTCTGTGTGGGTTGTGTAAGTCTACTTGCTCAGCATACTCAGCATCTTTTTGTTTAAGTTCATTAACTAAATTTTCTAAGCCGTTATTTTTCCATTCGTTTTCTAGCGTAGTTCTAATTTCTGGCGATACAGCGGGTAATTCATCAAATCCTTTACAAACAGCATCAATATACAAGCCCGATCCACCTGAGAGGAATGCTATATTTTTGTCTTCATAAATCTTATGTAAGATTTCCAAAGCATCTTTTTCAAACTTTCCTGCATTATAATTTTCAGAGAGGGATAGTATTCCCGTGAAGTAATGTGTTACATTATCCATTTCTTCTGGGGTAGGTCTTGCAGTACCGATAGACAATTCCTTGTAGATTTGTCTTGAATCTGCGTTTAGCACCTCTGCATCGAACTGTTTTGCAAGGTTTACAGTTAATTCAGTTTTTCCGACGGCAGTAGGCCCGACAATAACAACTAAATAATTTTTCTGAAAATTGGCTTCCAACATTTATAAATAAAATTCTTTACAACACAAATTTAATATAAAGCTTTATGAACCTAGTGATTGATGTAGGTAATACCAGATTAAAAGCCGGAATCTTCCAGTCTGGCGAGTTGGTAGAAATCTGGGAAAGCAGCGAGAAAGAAGAAATTTCTTCCTTTTTGGAGAAAAAAAAGCCTGTTAAGACAATAATTTGCAAGGTAAATAATCAATTTGATGATATTCTTGAATATATTTGTAATGATTCGGATGTTTATCATCTCACGCCAGAAACTCAGCTACCGATAATCAACACTTACAAATCTCCCAAAACTCTCGGAATGGACAGGCTTGCTGCAGTTACAGGAGCTTTTGCATTATATCCAGAGAAAAACAACTTAGTTGTAGACTTGGGAACTTGTATAACCTACGATTTTATTACCAGCGAAGGAAAATACCTTGGAGGAGGAATTTCTCCTGGAATGAAAATGAGGTTCAATGCCATGCATAAATTTACAAATGCTTTACCTCTGGTAGAAATTGATACAGCACCGGATTTAATTGGGTATGATACCCAGACATGTATGAAATCGGGCGTTTTTCATGGAGTTAGACTAGAATTGGAGGGGATAATTAGAGAATACCGTGAAAAATTTGTACAAATTAATGTTATTTTTTGTGGAGGAGATGCAAAATTTTTTGAAAGTAGCATAAAAGCTACCATCTTTGTAAATCAGCACCTTACTTTGCAAGGTTTAAATAAAATACTGGAAGAGGAGGTAAAGGATTAAGTTATGGTTAGACACAGTATTTTATTCATTAAAAAAGCGACTTTATATATGTCAATTAATTTAGGAAAAGTGCTAAAGGTTAAGTTTGTTTATACCATTGTATTCTTAGCTTTTGCTCAGGTTTGTTTAGGACAAGGCGGCAATTCTCCTTTTTCTATTTTGGGTATAGGTGATATTGTAAGCCAAGGAAATGTAAGAAACGACGGAATGGGAGGAGTTGGAATTAGTAATCCACATCCATTATATGGAAGTGCTCTCAACCCGGCAAACTTGGTTTATAACCAATATACGTATTTTGATGCAGGGGTTTACTCTGAGTATAAAAAGATTACAGAAGGAAGTAAAGAACAAACAGACTTTGGTGGAAATATAAGTTATGTTTCATTTGGCTTTCCAGTAAATAAAAACTGGGTAACCAGTGCAGGTTTAAAACCTTATAGTATTGTGAATTTCGAAACTTCAACAACGGAACAAATACCATCAACTTCTACTTATGTACAGTACGATTACGATTATAGTGGAGGTGTTAATCAGGTATATTGGTCTAATGGAGTAAGACTTTACAAAGGGTTTACAGCTGGATTAGAGATCGCTTATAATTTTGGTTCTATTACAACTTCGTCGTATAGCACTTTAATTAGTTCTTCAACTACTTCTAATGTTGAATTTCTAAAAAGAATAGCGGTTTCAGATTTTACATTTAAACCAGCAATAAACTACTCTGGTAAAATCGGAGAGAAAATGATTTTGAACCTAGGTGGAACTTATACCATTGGTTCTAATTTAAATGTAAAACAACACGAAGAAATTGTTAGAAATTACTATACATCATCAGATCAACAATTGAGAGATACACTTACCAATAACCAAAGAGGGCATATTACAATGCCATCTGAAATAGCATTTGGTATAAGTATAGAAAAACAATATACTTATGTAATTGGTATAGATATTAGTAAGCAGTCTTGGACAGACTTTAGAGATTTTGATGGAGATGGCGATTTAAACGATACATATACTTACAGATTAGGAGCAGAATGGGTACCAGATATAACTTCTGTATCTAACTATTTTAAAAGAGTAGCATATAGAGCAGGGGTATCATATCAACAGTTACCTTTTGAGGTCGATGGGGATCAGGTAGAAAAGCTAGCGGCAAGTGTAGGCTTTTCTTTACCAGTAAATCGAGGTTTTTCAAATTTGAATTTTGCATTTATTTATGGAACAGCGAAAGCCGGAACTTCCAGCAACGATGTTTCAGAAGAATTTATACAATTTAAAGTCGGTCTTACAGTAAATGACCGGTGGTTCGTAAGACGTAGAATTAATTAAAACTGAGCACAATTATGAAAACATTCCCTCTGTTAGTGTTATTTGCTATTCTGTTTGCACAGACTTCTTTCGCTCAAAGCGATGGCTGCGAAGATGGATGGTGCTGGGGTTCAGATCCTGGTGCTGCAAAAGAAAAGTATGCGTTATTTTCTGATAACTTGCAATTAAAAGATTATGCTAATGCAATTACTCCTTTCGAGTGGTTATACGAGAATACACCAAATTTAAATGTGGGTTTATATATTAAAGGTGTAGATCTTTATGAGGAGTTGCTTAAAAAAGAAGAAGCTGGTGGAAAAGACCCTCAAAAAATAATTGCTTACCAAGATATGATTCTAAAATTATACGATGATAGAATCCAATACTTTGGTGAAGAAAGTGATGTATTAGAGAGAAAAGGTCGTAAGTTTTATTTCTATTACAAAGACAGAGAAGATCCTGAGAAATGGGATAAAATGTATGAGCTTTATAAAAAAATATTTGAGCTTAACGGTAAAGAGACATCAAGAACTAACTTTACATTTTACATGCTAGCTTCTGTAAACCTTGCTGCTAAGAAGAAAATTACTGAAGAGGAAATTTTAGCAGATTACGAGGCTATTTCTGCTGCTATCGAAGAAAATGAGAATGCAACAAGTGGTTCTGAAGCTGAAAACTGGGCAGATTTACAAAGTAAAATTGATGGTTTATTAGCGAAAGCTGTTAAAATAGACTGTGAGTTTGTAAGAACTAAAATGGGAGATATTCTTAAAAATAACCCAGATGATATTCAAACAGCAAAAAGAGCTATCAAATACATGTTGAATGACAAGTGTACTGATGATCCCCTTTTCTTAATCGCTGCAGAAAACGTTTATCAGCATGAGCCAACTGCTGGTCTTGCAAGTACAATTGCTCAAAAATATCAAATCGAAAAAGATTACGATAAAGCAATTTCTTGGAAAGAAAAAGGAATCGAGCTAGCTGGTGATGATGTTGAGAAAAAAGGTGAGCTTATGTACGACATTGCTTTATTGAAAAGTGTACAAGGTAAAAAAGCTGAGTCTAGAAAACTTGCAATGCAAGCAATCGAGCAAGACAAAAATATTGCTGGAAAAGCTTACGAGTTAATTGGTGACTTATATATGAGAAGTAGTAGCGATTGTAGCGATCCTAACCCAGTAAAAGCTAGAGCAGTGTTCTTAGCAGCTTACGATATGTATGCTAAATCTGGAAACTCATCTAAAATGGCTCAAGCAAGAGCTCAGTTCCCATCAGTACAAGATATATTCACTATGGGTATGGCAGAAGGTGAGTCTATCTCAGTAGGATGCTGGATTGGTGTTAGTACTCAATTAAGAAAGAGACCAAGCGAATAATTTTCAGAAGGAATTATAAAATATATAAGCGATTAGTAGAAATACTAATCGCTTTTTTTATTTCTTACAATTAGAAAATAAATAAGAAATCCTGCTGAAACTGTAGCGAGTCCTATTAGAGATTCTGTAGGTTTATCTCTTAATATAAAGATTAGTGTCCATCCAACAAGTATTAAAAATATAAGTGGAGTAATAGGATAACCCGGTACTTTAAACGGTCTTGCTAAGTCTGGTTTTTTAATTCTAAGAACAAATACTCCAGCAACTGTTAAGAAAGTATTTAGGCTTAAAGTAAAACCTGCAAAAGTTAAAGCCTGATCAAAAGATGAAGAAAAAATAAAGAGGAGAGTTAACACAGATTGAAAGATGATAGCATTTCTTGGAATATCGTTTTTAGTCTTTGAAAGAAATCTAAAAAATGAAATATCTTCACCCATTACCTGCATTACTCTAGGTCCGGCAAATACCATTGCACTCACAGTAGATATTAATAATAGCGAAATCGTAATCCCCATTAATTTGCCACCAGTCTCACCAAATATTTGAATTGCTGATATATAACCTATCTCAACTTGGCCTTCCAGACTACTCATTGAAGCTGTATAAAGGAAAATAAAATTGAGTAAAACATACAAAACCATTACTAATAAAGTGCCCTGAAAAAGCGCTAAAGGTACATTCTTCTTGGGGTTTTCCATCTCGCTGCTAATGTATGCAGCAGCATTCCAGCCTGTGTAAGCATAAGAAACATAAATGAGTGATACTGCAAATGCTGGTGATAAGAGCATTTCAAAGTCGCCGGGTTGGGGGAGTATGGTTATCGATTGAGGTATTTCTATAAAGAAACCTGCACCTATAAATAAAAAAATCAAAATCACTTTTACCGTAGTAAACATGTTTTGAAATTTGCTGCCGAAGTTTTTGTTTCCTGCATGAAGTATTGTTAAGCCAACTACTACGATTGCGGCTAGATAAGTGGCATTAAGTTGTGGTAAAACACTTTCTGCATATTTGCCAAGTGCCATTGCTGCTAATGCTGTAGGAGCAGCAAAACCAACTGTAGCTGAAACCCATCCAGAAACAAAGCCAATTGACGGATGATAGATTTCTCTTAAAAAGTTGTATTCTCCTCCAGATCGTGGCAGACTAGCAGCTAATTCTCCGTAAGTTAGAGCGCCGCATAATGCAGTTATTCCACCAACTACCCATAATGTTAAAAGAGGAAATACAGATTTAATATCAATTACCTGATATCCCAGACTTGTAAAAACACCTGTACCGATCATATTGGCTACTACTATAGAAGTAGCGGTGTATAAACTAATTTTTTTTGACCTCATAAAATCCTTAAAAGAGAAATGAAATTTGTTTGGTTTTAAGCTAAGTTAAAAATATATGCTATTTGGTTGAGGTAGATGTAAATAGTAAAATTAAGTAATAATGTATATTTAACTGATTGAATCGAGGTGCATATCTCACCGAAAAACAAATTTTATTTTGTATTCCACTCAGCTTTTAGAAATTAGATATAATTGTAGCTCGCAAAATTAGAAAGAGTAATTTGCTCACTTAAAGCTAGTAAATAGAACACATGAGAGTAATAAATTATAAAATCCTTACCATCATTTTATTATCCTTTTTTTTATTGAATTTCTGTAAAGGTCAATCTTCTGATTTTTTAAGGTTACAGTTTGAGAAGCCACTGATGGGTACCGTTTTCAAATTTGTATGTTATGCTAAAGATTCAGTAGCCGCGCAAAGTGCTGCGAATGAAGCATTTGATAGAGTTTTGGAGCTAAATAATATATTGAGTGATTATCACCCAGAAAGTGAATTAAACCAGCTTTGCAATAATATAATCCCCGGAAAATATTACAAGGTTTCTGACGACTTATGGTATATGATATGTCGCTCAGTTGAGGTATCAAAAAAGACAAAAGGCTTATTCGATGCTACAGCCGGAAGTTGTATAAGATTATGGAGAAGGGCTCGCCGAAGAAAAGAATTACCAGATGATTCAGCTATTAATGAATGTATGGATAATTCTGGTTATAAAAATCTAAAGCTTGACAGAGCTAATAAAACTGTAGCATTTAAATCTGAGGGAATAAGACTAGATTTTGGCGGAATTGCAAAAGGCTATGCGGCAGATGAAGCCTTTAAAATATTTGAAAAACACGGATTTAAATCTGTTTTGATAGATGCTGGTGGCGATTTGTATTGTGGTGCAGCCCCTCCCAATACAAAAGGTTGGGAAATAATAATTAATACTGGTTTAGAAAAAGAGAATAGAGAAGTAATAATAGAAAATGCTGCTATAGCTACTTCAGGCGATCTGTATCAGTTTTTTGAGTTAGAGGGTACTAGATATTCCCATATTATCAATCCAATTGAAGGAAAGCCTATAACAAAGCGTGTGGCAAGTACTGTAATTGCTCCTAGTGCCGAGAAAGCTGATTATCTTGCATCAGTACTAAATGTTACAGGAATTGAAAAAAAAGCTTATAAAATAATGAGAAAATATAAAGATTCTTACGCTATAATTTCTGAACAAAATCAAGATAAAACGGAAGTGATAAAAATTGGTTCTTTACAATTTGATATTGTTAAATAGCAGTCCAGATATTCATGTAATAATCATGAGAGGGGTTTTATGAGGATGCTTGGTTTTATAAATATGCTTAATTCAAGAAAATATATAAGATAAAAGTTAACAAAAGTGATGAAATAATACATGTTAATGGATTTTATCGAGCAATGTGAGTATTATTTTTGATATAATTTTTTTACTTTCGGAGTTTTGTTAATCATTGTTAATAAGAGCATTTATCTGATGAGTCAAAAAATTAAGCTGTTTATCTACTTTTTTGTTATTTCATTCTATTCTTTCCAGTTAGTTGCAGCAAAGGAACTTCCTACCAAAAGAGCTATTATTAGTACCACTTACGAGCTTATTAAGAAGCAAAATTTCACAATTTTGCCAAGTCCTGATGTTTTTGAAAAAGCAATGACTGGCTTCTTAAAAATGAAAGAAGAAGGATTGGTAAATGCTAAAAAAGAAATTTTGAGTATAATCGATTTTAGTATTAGCTCAAAAAAAGAAAGACTTTGGGTAATCGATTTAAAGACTGGCAAAGTGCTATATCATACCTTAGTAGCGCACGGTAGAAATACAGGTGTTGAATACGCTACAAAATTCTCAAATGTTCCAAGTTCATTTCAGAGTAGTTTAGGGTTTTATACTACTGGAAATACTTATATTGGCAAACACGGTCTCTCTCTTTACTTAAATGGGCAGGAAAAAGGGATAAATGACAACGCTAAAGAAAGAGCTATTGTGATTCATGGAGCTGATTATGTGAGTGAAGATTTTGTAAAGCAATATGGAAGATTAGGAAGAAGCCTTGGATGCCCTGCATTACCAATGAACCTTCATAAAGACATTATAAAAGCAATTGCCAATAATACCTGCCTTTTTATTTATTATCCTTCTCAAAACTATATGGCAAAGTCTAAGTTTTTGATGGATATCAATATGAGCTATAATGGAAATACTGGTGATTAATTGAAAGATATTTAAATAATAAAAAAGGCGAATAGAAAAATTTTCTACTCGCCTTTTTTATGTGATTTATAATTTTTTACCATCCATTACTTGGAGGAGGAGCAGTTTCTTCTTCAACAGCTGCTACAGTGAATTTTACTTCAACTCTTCTGTTAATTTTATGTTCTGCTTCATCACAGTCTTTTTCTTCAATACAATTGTTTACAAGGTATTGATCGCCCAATCCTACGGTATTAACTCTTATTGGATTAACTCCTTTTTTAATAAGGTGATATCTGATATAAGAAGCTCTGTCTTCTGTAACTTGTCTATTATTGGCTGCTGAACCAATACCATCAGAATGCACTCTTACTTCAACAGCCATTTTAGGATTTGCCTTTAAATACATGGCTAGCCCGTCTAGTTCATCTTCGCTTTCTGGAGCGATATCACCTTTGTTAGCATTGTAAGTGGTATGTTCTAATAATAATGGAACATTTGGAGTTACTTTCTTCATGCTAAAATCATGAGTGAATTTTATTTTGCCTTCTTCGAAAGTATCAATATCTGTTTTTTGAGTGAAATACCCAGGAATATCAATTCTTAAAGTATATAAGTTCTCTGGCTCTAATTTGAATATGTAACTACCGTCAGATAAAGTTTGTATTATATACTCTTTTAAAGCTTTAGAATCATATAAAGTAACAAAAGCACCACTTACTGTGGAGCCAGTACTTTTATCGTATACATAACCCTTACAAATGATATCTTCTTTAGAAATACTGAAGTTGTGGTCTTTACTGATGATTTTATCAAATGAGCCGAAAGTAGAGACTTTTGGGCCAGATTTAGTAATGTAACCATCTTTCATAATGGTAACTATGTAGGAACCATCTATGTCTAGTTGAGCACGGTAGTTACCTTCTTCATCTGTTATATTACCAATTATTTTACCTGTATTTTTTTCAGCGAAAATCACATAAGCATTGTCTATCGCTTTACCAGAACTTTGGTCGGTAATTTTGCCATTGGTATAAATGTTTTTAGTGAAGCTATAAATATCAGAGCCTCCTTCACCATGGTCTCTAGTAGAACTAAAATATCCATTGTAACCTCTTTCATCAAAAGTGATAGCAAAGTCATTTTTGTTACTATTAATTGGAAAACCAAGGTTAACTACTTTTGGTTGGTTAGCAGATAAGTTGATTTCATAGATATCTAATCCTCCTAAACCACCATGACCATTTGAGGTAAAATACAGCTTGTTATCATTTGCAATAAATGGGAATGATTCTGCTTCAGCTGTATTTATAACAGCTCCCATGTTTTCAGGAATTGACCATTTGCCATTTTCATCTAAGGTAGACTTGTAAATGTCAGTTTCACCGAATCCGCCAGGCATATCAGATGCGAAATACAACACTGTACCTGATTCATTAAGTGTTGGATGCATTACATTGAAATTGTTGTTTTTGCCATTAAAAGCAAAATCATCTCTGTCAATCCATTCGTCTTTATCTACTGCCTGCTGTACAAAGTACATACTGAATTTGTCTACGCTCATTCCAGACTTAGAAGATCGTGTGTAAACAAGGCTCTTTTCATTATTGTAGAAAGCAATAGGGCCTTTATGGTAACCAGAGTTTAATTCTGGATAAAATAACTTAGGGCTAGCATGGGTGCCATCTTCAAGAATTTCACTAAAATATAATTCTCTATAGTATACACTGTCTGGATTGTAGATACCATCTTCAATGTATGGAGGCTTTCTGTCTGATACGAAAACTACTCCATTTCTATAGAAACGAGGAGCAAAATCTTCTTTATAAGAGTTTAATCGGAGTACTGAAACTTCGTATTTAGAAGAATCTTGAAAGTGGATAGAAATATTTTCAAGGCTTTCTAATTTAGTTAATACTCTTTGATCGTCTGGTTTTCTCTCTTTGTATGCTTCAAACCATTCTCTTGCTTCACTATACTTTCCGTTTTGCTCCAGTATAAGTCCAAAATAATATTTATAAATAGGGTTTTGGCTGTTTATAAAGCTACTATTATCCATAAAATGCCTGTACATATACTCGGCATCTTCTGGCTGATTTAATAAACGATAGCACTCTGCAAGTTTCAGTTGAATTTCGTTGTCATCATCGTCTTTTTCTAAAGCCTCAAGATATATTTCTGCTGCTACCCCGTAAGATCCTCTCTCGAAATATTTATCAGCCTTCTTCACTAGAGATTTAACAGGATTGATAACTTGAGCATTCACACCAAAACTAAATGTGAGCAGTAAAAGCGTACAATAAATGAAATTTTTTAGACTCTTCATGATTGTTTTGTGTTAGCAATGGATCTAAAAATAGGGGTTAGTGATCATGCTGTTTTTGGAATTTATCTAATAAAAATAATTACAAATTAAGAGAATCATAATTAGTTTTAGAAAAAACCTGGTGATGGAGCAGAATCTCCTCCACTAAATATTCTAAATCTGTAGTTTAGCATGATTTCATGCGACCCTGAGCTTACCTGATGGATTTCACTATTAATAGGGAAATCGTAAGAATATCCGAATTGCAATTGGTTAGTTAATTGAATTTGACTTAAGAAGTTTATAGAATTCAAATGTCTATAAGATGCGCCCAACCAAAATGTTTCATTTATAACTAATGTCGTATTTAAGTCTAATTCAACACCTTGACCTTCTTTGTATCTGGTAAGTAAAGAAGGTTTTAGTTTTAAATCACTATTAAGATCGAAAATGTAGCCTGCTGAGAAAATGTAGTGTCTAATTTCTTCAATTGATACTACTTGATTTTCGCCTTCGCCATTGTTATAAATACCTAAGTTAGGGATTGAAAAACCGAGTACAAGATTATCGCTACTGTAATAAAGACCAGCGCCGAATGTAGGCATAAAGCTAGAAATTTCTCCTGTAGGGAAATTTGGATCGTCTGGGTTAAATAGATAGTAATTGGCATTAAGCTTTGCATTGATCACACCTGCTTGTAAACCCATAGAAAGAATACCATCGCTCAAAGGAATTCTGTAAGCATAAGCCATTTGAAATCCCATTTCTTGTTTCTCTCCTAAACTCTCATTGAAAGCCATTGCTCCAATAGCAATTCTAGTTCTATTAATTGGCATATGACCAGATAAAGAATAGGAGTAAGGAGCACCTTCGCTGTAACCAGCCCATTGTGAACGGTAAAGTGCTGTAAGACTTAAGGCTTCGTGAGAGCCAGCATATGCAGGGTTAATAGATAGACCATTAAACATATACTGAGTCTGAAGAATTTGTTGTTGTGCAGATACTTTTAAATAACCTGAAGTTATCAAGAATACCAGTACAATTAATGTTTTTAGTTTATTAAATTTAATAACCATCGGTAAAGAATTATCTTATTTAATTATTTGTCAATAGAGAGTTAAGTAGAATGGAACTGTATTTATCTTATAAATACGGTTCCTTTTTTAGGTTCTATGCCACCTTCACCAAGGTTTATTACATAGTAATAAACTCCTGTTGGTAATTGCCTACTCCCTAAAGTAATACCTGTATTTGAGTCGCCTTTCCAGACTTTATCATCATTATTGTAGCCATTGACTTCAAATACCATGGTACCATTAGCACTATAAATTTGTACAGTATTGTTTGGATAGTTTTCAATACTCTCTATAAACCATTCATCATTCTTTCCATCAGGATTTCCTGGAGAGATTCCATTATAGACTTTAAGTTCTGATGAAGGTAAAATAGTGATATTAACCCTAATAGTATCGCAAGCTGCATCTCCAACTACACCATCACAAATTGTAAATTCGAACCAATCTTCACCTGAAAGTATATCATCATAAGCATCATATACAAAGCATAAACTGTCGCCATTAAATGAGAAAGTGCTATTGTCAATTTCACCACTGGCATTAGAATTTCTTTCTATTATCTCACCAAGTTCTATTTCATCCTGATCTTCATCAATAACTGAGAAACAAATATCTAATGGTACATCTTTCGTTGTTGTTAAATTTAATTCATCAAGAGCCTGTCCATCTTCACCAATAATGATAGGAGCATTATTAACTAGACCAACAGATAGTGTAAATGTTGTAGTTTTAATATTTGAACCTGGACCTTCACCATCGTCTTCAAGAGTTAAAGTGATGATGGCTGTACCTCTTGAATCAGGTACAATCTCATAGCAAAGTGTAGCTGTTCCATCAACAGGTTTGAAGTCGCTAATTACAGGGTCAGGAATAATATCAGGTCTGCTACTTGAGGCAGAAATTGTAACATTTTGATCAAGCTCAGGGTCACCATCAGTAATACCATTCAACGTGATACAACTACCTTCTGAGTTTTTAAGAATATCTTCTTTATTAGCAGGAGTGTTAATTGTCGGAGGATCATTCCATGGAATTATATCTATATAAATATCCATAGTAGTAGTGTTTATACCTCCATTATCAGTACCACCATTATCCATTACCGTGATTGTAATGGTATCTTGACCATTTATATCTGGTTTAGGAGTGAAAACTAAATCACCATTAGTATCACCATCTCTATATTCCACTCTTAATTCGTCAAAAAACGTTTCTTGATTTTTTGAGCTCGCTGTAACAGATACTACATTTTGCAGTTCAGTTTCTGTATCTCCATCTGTAATTCCAGATAATGCTTGAGTAAAAGTATCATCTCCTTCTAATATTGAGATGCTATTTGTTGAGTTAATATTAGAGATAGTTGGAGCATCATTTATAGGTGTAATATAAACTCTAAAACTCATTGTAGTTTCTTCAGGATCATCAGCATCATCAGTAATAGTTACTGTAATGGTTGTAGAAACTCCATTGGCATTTGCTACTGGATTAAGAATTAATTGAGCAGTAGAAGCTCCAGCAGTGTAATTCACTTCAGGATCACCAATAATTTCTGGTCTGCTACTTGTCGCTTCGATTGTGAGGCCTTGTACTTCATCAGCATCACCATCTGTAATTCCTGTTAATTCAATAATTAACTCTTCAGTGTCTTCAAGTATAGTAGTATCAGCAATGGCATCAACTGTAGGTGGGTCGTTTACACTAACAACAGTAATAACAAATTCATCTGAATAAGTATCAACTCCACTATTATCAGTTCCTCCATCGTCTTTTACAGTTACTGTAATAGTAGCAGAGCCTGTTTTTCCTTCGTTTACTTTATATATTAAGGTACCTCTTGTATCTCCTTGGCTATAACTAATTGTTGGATTAGGAATTAAAGCAGTATTACTACTAGTTGCTGTAATGGTTATTTCTTGACTACCATCATCACCGTCGCGAATATTTTGTAAGCTTACTGGTGCAGGAGCATCACCTTCTTGTAAAGTAATGTCTGATATGAAAGCTAAAGTTGGAGCTGTGTTTTTTCCAATTACAGTAACAGTAAAAGTAGTTGTTTTAGAATCAATACCTCCATTTGCAGTTCCGCCATCATCTTTTACAGTTACAGTAATAACTGCTGTACCACTTGCATACGGTATTGTTTCTAACTCTATTTGACCACTCCCTTGATTGGTAGAGTAAAATACATTTATATCAGTATCGCGAATTAATGCTTGATTAGAGCTAACCGCTGTTACAGAAACTACATTTTGGTCATCTTCAAACTCCCCAGCATCTACACCACCAAAATTTATTAGTAAAGTTTGTCCTGCATCGTCTGATACTTCTACATTAGAGATTGTAGAGATAGTAGGAGCATCATTTACTGGTGTTACGGTGATAGTCAGGTTAAATGTATTACTATTAGCACTACCATCATTAATAACTACTGGAACTGTGAGAGTGCCAAAGAAATTCTCGATAGGAGTAATGGTATTACCTGATCGGGTATAACCAGTTCCGTTTGATGCGCTAAGAGTAAAATCATCAATAGTATTATCTACATCAGTAATGTCTAAATCATTTATTTTAATGGTATATGAGTCATCTTCTTCTATTTCGATATCATATTGATCATTTATGATAGGTGCATCATTTACAGAAGCTACATCAATCTCAATAGAATAGGGCTGGCTTGTATTTCCTTCACCATCTTTAATGGTTACAGGTATGTATAATGTGCCATTATAGTCAGCTTTAGGAATTACAATATTGCCATTTAGTGTGTAGTTACCGTTTTCATATTCAGTAATTTCATCAATAGAAACGTTGTCTGAATTACCATCATAGGTAAAATCGATGTAATCTATCAATAAAGCAATAGACTCATCTTCCGAAACTGTTAGTGGATCAGGAGATTGCCCAGTTATTACTGGAGCACCAGTAGTTGAGTTAACTACTACTGTAAAAGACTTTGTAGTTGAATTATTAGTAGAGCCATCATCTGTAATAGTTACATATATGGTTGTCGATCCACTAGCACCAGCAGCAGTTTGAATTGTGAGGTCAAAAGCAGAACTTCCTGAAATATAATTGTAACTTAAGTTAGCAGGAGTATTTGGAACTAAAGCAGAATTAGAACTGGTAATTGAGACACCAGTTATTTTTTGATTCTCATCATTATCGGTGGTAGATACTTTAATATTAGATATTGATACAGTTTTATCTCCTCCTTGATCTATTGTTGTAATGCCAGTTGGGACAGTAAAATCTGGTGCCGTATTGTTAGGAGTAACAATTAAAGTAAATGCATTTTGAGAAACAGTCTCTGTTCCATCTGTTACTGAAATTGTAATTTTATATGTTCCATCATCACCATCAGCAGGAGTGCCATATATTCTACCTGTTGAAGTGATAAACTTTAGCCAATCTGACTCTTCTGGTATTCCTGATACTGAGAATGTTTTTAACCCGGTATGCTCCGAACTGTTGTCGGTCCAAACTGGATTCAGA
>PBYL01000309.1 GCA_002729595.1 Thalassovita sp.
CAGGAAAATACAGGCAGAAATATTCTTAAATGTATCATTAATTTTCAGTTTTGGGTTTTGTAAATAATAAGGTGGTCACTCCTCCCACAGCCGCAATCAATGAGGCAATTAAAATACTGATCTTGGAGACCTTCACCAACTCAGGGTCTGTAAACGCCAGATTCGTAATAAAAAGTGACATGGTAAAACCTATACCAGCTATCATGCCCATGCCGATAATATGCTTCCAGCGCAGAGAGGCATGAAGTTCTGAGAGGCCGAGCTTTTCACCAATAAAAGCAAAAAGACTGATCCCGAGTACTTTTCCTACTGCCAAACCTAGCAATATACCTAGCCCAAGAGAACCTGAAACCACTTCCAAAAGACTGACATCAAGTTTTACACCCGCATTGGCAATGGCAAAGATCGGAATGATAAAAAAGGCGTTAAAATCAATCAATGCATTTTCTAGCTTCAGCAAAGGAGGTCTTGAATTTTCGGTATCCTTTTTAATCGCCTTCAATATTTTGCTTTGGCGAGCGTCTTGCATGGGGTCTCGGTTCTCAATGTCCGTTTCTTCAAGTGCGGCCACATTCTTAGCAGTACGCTCTTTCAGGATTTTGCTGTCCAGTTTGGGTTTTACTGGAATGGTGATGGCGAAGAGTACCCCTGCTATTGTAGGATGCACCCCGGAATTGAGAAAGCAGTACCACAAGGCCAAGCCTCCTAAAATATACCAGATTAAGCTTTTTACACCAAACCGATTGCACAGCATTAATAATATAAATATGCCGACCCCAGTACCAAGGAATAACCAACTCAGCTCATTGCTGTAAAACAGGGCTATGACCAATATGGCTCCCAAGTCATCAGCTATAGCGAGAGCAACCAGAAAGATTTTTAATTGTGCAGGCACGCGCCTGCCCAGCAAGCCTATAATGCCCAGCGAATAGGCAATGTCGGTGGCCATAGGAATGCCCCATCCTCTAATATTTTCAGTGCCGGAATTTAGGGCTACAAAAATAAGGGCAGGCACAACCATACCACCTAGAGCACTTAATAGAGGCATAGAGGCTTTTTTGAAGGAAGACAATTCACCCACCATAATTTCCCGCTTCAGCTCCATCCCGGCTACTAAAAAGAATATGGCCATTAAGCCGTCATTGATCCATTGTTCAATGGTCAGTCCGAAACTGAAATGATCTGAAAGCTCAAAAAGAAATTCGTCAGTGAGGTAGTGATGATATGCATCGGCCCATTGGGAATTGCCCAAAACCAAAGCGAAAATAGTAGCTGCAATTAAAAGCAAACCACCCGAGGTTTCTCTATCCAGAAACTTGCGGGCAGTCTCTCTGATGTATGCTAACCCGGTATTATTCCTATCTACTGATTGATCCATTCCTTTGCTTCTTCTTTTTGTTCACTATCAAAGTATCGGATTTCAGCATTGGTGAATGGCTTCATGAACTGAGTGATCCAATCCTGCCACTTCTTTTCGCCCACCATAGCAATCTTTTCATAATCGTCAGCGTGTGACATATCCATCTTTAAATCTTTCCAGAAGGCATTGAATTTCCATCCGGAAAAATTTTCCATCTCAAAGTACCACCGTACTTTCTGTCCACGGTTCACGATGTTATGAATCAGCGGGTGAATTTTTTGAATGTCAGCTTCAGTCAGGTTTTCCTGGGCTTTCGTAGCAATTACATTGTTTTTGGTAAAGTCTAATACTGTTAGCATGTTGGTTTATATTATTAGTTACAATTTTCTTCTTTCCATTTCCACCTTGGCAATGGCCCGATCAATGGCTTCATCTTTAGAACATTTTTGATTCAGGTACAGCTCTTCGGCATACTTCAGGACTGCATCCCTGATGCCTTCTTCCAGGGCATTGAGGCGTTTTTGGTAGTCTTTGAATAGTTTTTCCTTCATCGGCTAAAAAAGTTTTAAGACAAAAAATGCCATAACAAACAAATAGGCCACATAAGCAGCATCAAAAACGAATACCTGCCATCTGCTGAAACCATGCAGGTCTTTGCTTTGATGAACAAAGAGGCTGTAAAGCAGGGGCATCAAGCCAACAAAGGCCAGGTTAACCCAATACAATTGAAAATCCTGTACCGGGGTGCTTACCAGTGCCAGGGGGAAGAATGCAACCGTCATGGTGATGGCATTGTCGGCTATAACACTTGTGGTACCTGCGGTTACCTCTCCACCTTTGACCACACTCCAGGTCTTAAACACTTCCGGTGCGGTGGTCATGATACCTGTAATGAACAGCCCTCCCACAATCTGGGAAATGCCCAAAGCCGAAACGATGTTTTCTGTCGCTTTTACAATGAAAAAAGCCCCGGCTGCTATGGCAATTGCACCTGCTATGGAAAGCCATATTTTCTTTTGTGTCCACTTTACTTTTTCTCCTTCTTTTCTTCCCCTGATAATGGCATGCGCCAAAAAAGCGGCATAAGCCCCCAGCATAATCCAGCCATCCACCGGTTGTAACCCGCGCCATGCTTTGGGTATGGTCAAAATGGCTACTAAGGCTATAATCCCTAAATAGGGCAATGACAGAACGGGTACAGAGCGCTTATTGAGTGCCAGCATGTTGGCATCCAAATGTTCTTGATGCTTGGGATTGTTTTTGAATTGCTTACGTGAGGCGAAATAGGCTATGGTAATCATCAAGGGAATAGAAATGATATTAGAGCCCAGCAGGTTACCCAAACCAATATCGGATACTCCCCTTGCCGCACTGGTAATATTGATGGCCACCTCCGGACTGGCCGTGACAATGGCAAGAAATGCCGCTCCTGCCGAGGCGGTAAGCCCCCATTGTTTACGTAGCAATTTTAAAGGGGTCAGCAGTTGATCTGCCCCCCAATGAGCCGCCCATGCGGCCAGTACTAACACGCCTGCCCATAACCATGCATTCATATATTCAGTTGTTTAGGTATCATTTTGCCAACTTTAAAATCCTCACTGCTCCTCGCATTACAAAGGCGAAAACAATGCCGCCAATCGCCAGGTCAGGCCACTTACTTTCCAGAAAATAAACCAGTACACCAGCCAGTATTACCCCTCCGTTGACGATGATGTCATTAGAAGTGAAAATTGCACTGGCCTGCATGTGGGCCTCTTTACTTTTGGCCTTGTTGATCAGCCAAAGTGAAACAAGGTTACCTGCTAAAGCGAGCAGGGATACAATGATCATCCACTGGAATAGAGGAGTTTCGCTTTGGGTGAAAAACCTGCGTAATACTTCCGAAAAGCCAAGCAGTGCCAGGCCCATCTGAAAGTAACCACTGAGCTTAGCTACCTTTTTCTTGCGGGCAATAGCCGCTCCCACCGCAAAAAGGCTCAGGGCATAAACAATTGAGTCAGCCAGCATATCCAACGAGTCGGCTATCAGGCCCATGGAGCTGGATATCCATCCGGTGGTCATTTCGGCTACAAAAAATCCAAAATTGATGCCCAGCACCCACCAGAGTATTTTCTTGTGCTTGGTCTCGTCTTCGGCAATGGGCATTTCTGCCTCAGAAGTACCTTGGAGTTGATCGTTGAGGTTTAGTTCACTGATAGCATTTTGTATAGGCAGTACTTCATCCTGATGAAATACTTCCAGCTTCCGTGCCGGAATGTCAAACTCCAGGTGCTTTACCTGGCTGAGAGGTTCCAGCTTCATGCGGATCATTTGCTCCTCTGAGGGGCAGTCCATTTTGGTTATTTTGAATGTGCTTTTATTTATATTGGTCATTGAAATAACTTTCTGTCAAACTCATTGAATTTCTAGGCTAGCTTCTGAGATTTTCTTCATCACTTATAAAGCTTAAATATGCAAAGCCCTATCTTCGGTAGCGGCTAAGCAGGCTTCCTTGAAAGTTTCTGAAAACGTGGGATGCCCGTGAGACATACGTGCGATATCCTCGGCAGCTGCCCTAAATTCCATTGCCACCACCGCTTCGGTGTAACTATCGGCTATTCGCGGGCCTATCATATGCACTCCCAATATCTCATCGGTTTCCTTATCGGCAATTACCTTTATAAATCCATCCGTATCCATACTTATCTTTGCCCGGGCGTTGGCCTTAAATGGGAAGCTACCCGTCTTTATCGCTCTTCCTGCTTCTTTAAGTTCCTCCTCGGTAAGTCCCACACCGGCTACTTCGGGCTGTGTATAGACGATGTTCGGTATAAAGGGGTAATTGATGTGCGGTTTTTGTCCCGCAATGCGTTCAGCCACAAAAACACCTTCTTCACTCGCTTTATGAGCAAGCATTGCGCCCCTTACCACATCGCCAATGGCGTAAATTCCTTTGATATTGGTTTCCATGTTATCATCTATTTTTATTTGTCCCTTTTCGTTGGTTTCCACTCCCAAATTTTCAAGTCCCAGATTGACGGTGTAGGGTTTTCGTCCTATGGCCATAAGGCAATAGTCACCTTCCAACTGCATTTCCTTTTCGTCTTTCCTGTTCAGTGCTTCCAAGCTTACCGTACCGTTTTTGGTAGAAGCATTGGTGACCTTATGCTCCAGGTAGAACTCCATCTCCTGTTTTTTCAATGATTTATATAATTGATCCCCCAGGGATTTGTCCATAGTGGCGATAAGCCCATCAAGATATTCCACTATGGAGACCTTTGACCCCAACCTGGCGAAAACAGAACCTATCTCGACCCCAATAACACCACCTCCAACGACCATTAAGTGTTTGGGAATTTCTGTAAGAGCAAGGGCTTCCGTAGAGGAAATAATCCTCTTTTTATCTATTTCGATGTTCGGCAGGGACGCGGGTTTTGACCCGGTAGCGATGACCATCTTATCCGTTTCTATGATTTGTGTTTTATCTTCGCCCTTAATTTCAATCGTGTTCTTATCCTTGATGGTCCCGTGGCCTTCATAAACGGTAATCTTATTCTTCTTCATCAGGTAGGCTACCCCATTGATGATTTCCCCCACGACATCCTGAACCCTTTGGTTCATTTTTACCATATCTACATTCGCCTCCTTGACACCAATGCCAAAATCCTCGAATTGGTGTTTGAGCTTATAGTAATGTTCCGAGGCTTCCAGCCAGGCTTTGGAAGGGATGCAGCCTACATTGAGGCAGGTGCCGCCCAGGGTATTGTATCTTTCAATTAATCCCACTTTAAATCCCAGCTGGGCGGCACGTATGGCGCATACATAGCCGCCCGGACCCGAACCAACAATTACAATATCATATTTTTCCATATTTCCATACTTTTAAGATGAAATCCCTCCAGCTTCATTCGGATCATTTGCTCCTCAGAGGGGCAGTCCATCTTGGTTATTTTGAATGTGCTTTTATTCTTTTTTCTTATTCTTCATAAGCCAATAATTTCAGTGCATTAAAGACCACCACCAATGTAGAGCCTTCATTTATCGGACGTTTTTGAAAACTTCCATACTATAATGATGCTATCACCTTTTTTAGACGGGCTTCAATTTCATTGGCTATAACGGCCAACTCTGCATTATCTACAGCTGCCATTGAAGCTTTAGGCCTTACAGCCGCTACTTCCACACCAGCATCAGTTTGTTGCACAATAACATTGCAGGGAAGCATGGTTCCGATTTTATTCTCAGCTTGTAATGCTTTAAAGGCGAAGGGAGGGTTACATGCTCCCAGGATTTTATAAGGCCGAAAATCTTCATCCAGCTTCTTTTTCATGGTTTCCTTCACATCTATTTCAGTGAGTATCCCAAAGCCTTCTGCTTTCAATGCTTCAGTGACCATTTGTATGGCTTCTTCAAAGCTTACATCATTCAATGTTTTTTCACTATAGTATTTCATTTTATATGGTTTTTAGTTCTGTAATAACCTAACGGATTAAAAGCAAAAACACTGTAACAATTATTACATTAGCGTTTGATCCTGGTTAATAAATGAGATTCCAATTTCATGCGGATCATTTGCTCCTCAGAGGGGCAGTCCATTTTGTTTATTTTGAATGTGCTTTTATTCATTCGGTAAATTTTCACAACATTTTTCACAGATACCCTGGAGCACCATATTTACCTTCTTTACATGATGATTGCCCCCAATTGAAAGTAGCTCATTTGGTATAGGATCAGGTAAACAGAAGGTTCTATTACACACTTCACAGCGAAAGTGGAGATGCCATTTCCCTTCGGCAGAGTCATGCTTTGATAAGGCATATTTTGCTATTCCTGTACCATCATCAACCCTGTGTACAATTCCATTTTCTTCAAAAAGGTCTATGGTGCGATAAAAAGTTGTTTTATTTACCGGCTTTTCCTGCCTGGAAGTAATAGCCAAAGCATGTTGAAGTTCTTTCAAACTACAAGCTGTTTCCTTCCTAAGAATGTATTCAATGACTTTGGAACGAGTATCAGTTGAAAGAATGCCATGATCCTGAAGTATATCTTCTGCTATGCTCATATTATTATTAATAGTTAAATCTGTTGTTAGAGGTGTTTCTTGTACGCCAACAACCTCAATGCATTAAAGACTACCACCAAGGTTGAACCTTCATGAATAAGCACTGCAATACCGATATTGGCCAGACCAAAAATGGTTGAAGGAATGAGCAAAGCCACTATTCCCAGACTAACCCAAAGATTTTGCTTGATAATGCCTTTGGCCTTTCTACTTAAACCGATTGCAAAAGGTAAGGTTTCCAGCTTGTCGGCCATCAGGGCAATGTCGGCTGTTTCCAGAGCCACATCACTTCCTGCTGCTCCCATGGCTATTCCTACGGTACTGTTGGCCATGGCCGGGGCATCATTCACACCATCGCCAACCATGGCTACTTTGTCTTCTTTTTGTCTAAGCTCTTTAATGGCTTCTACTTTTTCTTCCGGCAGCAAACTGCCCCAGGCATCCGTGAGACCGATTTCTTTGGCTACCGCATCGGCCACTTTCTGATTGTCACCGGTGAGCATGATCATGCGTTTGATGCCGATCTTTTTCAGTTGCGCTAAGGTATTTTTCGCTTCTTCTCTTGGCGTATCCATCAGGGCGATGATGCCTATGTAATCGTCATTCTGCCGGATGAGCATGGTAGTATTGCCATCAGACTCTAAGGATTTTACTTTTTCTTCTATTTCCTTTGATGGCTTCTTTTCATCCAGCGACTCAAACAGGTCCAGGTTGCCAATGTAGACTTTGTCACTTCCCAATGTGGCTTTGATCCCTTTCCCAAGCACTGCCTCCAGGTCTTTCGCCTCAGGTATGTCAGCACCCTTCAGTCGCTCCTTCCCGTCACGCACTACGGCCTTTGCCAGTGGGTGATCACTAAGACCCTCTACCGCAACTGCTATTCTCAGTAGTTCTTCTTCTTTCACATCCTCCAAGGCTACCACCTCCGTTAACTTAGGCTTACCTTCTGTTAGTGTGCCGGTCTTATCAAAAGCCAGGGCAGTAAGTACGCCTAAATCTTCCAATGGGCGGCCACCTTTGATAAGTACCCCACTTTTGGCTGCCCGGGCTACTCCACTGAGCACCGCACTCGGGGTGGCGATAGCCAAAGCACAAGGGCTCGCAGCTACCAGTACGGCCATGGCGCGGTAGAAGCTTTCGCTAAAGGTCTCGTCAATGACCAGAAAAGCAAAATGGAGCAATACTACCAGTACCAATACAGCAGGCACAAAGTATTTCTCAAATTTGTCTGTAAGTTGCTGGGTAGGCGATTTCTGGGTCTGGGCTTCATTCACCAGTTTCACCAGGCGGGAGAGCGTAGAGTCCTTCGCTACTTTGATCACTTTGATTTCCAGTGTATTATTGCCATTGATCGTACCGGAAAAGGCACGGTTCTCGTCCTTAATGTCTTTTTCCTGTGACCAGTCTTTATCGGGATCATCTACAGGTTCTTTATCTACGGGCACACTTTCCCCGGTAATAGGTGCTTGATTTACGCTACTCCGACCATCTACTACCACACCATCGGCTGAAATTTTGCTATTAGGCTTCACCACGATGATGTCTCCAATGCTCAGTTCTTCAATACCTACTTCTTCTGTTTTTCCATTTCTCTTGAGCAAGGCGGTTTTAGGAGCCAGTTCTGCCAAAGCGGCAATGGATTTACGGGCCTTGTTCATGGCATAATGCTCCAGAGCATGGCCCATGCTGAACAGGAACAGCAACAGGGCACCTTCTGCCCATTCTCCTAAAATAGCCGCACCGATGGCTGCTACCAGCATTAGGAAATCTATCTCAAAGCCACCTTTGGCAACTGTTTGAATAGCTTCTTTAGCTGTAAAAAAGCCTCCAAAGAAATATGCTACGATGTAGAGCGTCAAGCTTACCCATGAAGGAATAGCTTCTACATATGAAAGCCCAAAACCAATGCCGAGCAATGCCCCGCAGATAATGGAAAAGATCAGCTCGGTATTTTTGCCAAAAATACCACCGTGTGAGTGGTCATGATCTTCACCTTCCTCATGTGAATGCGCATCCTCTTTTTCTTCAGTTTCCTCTTGTTCAGATTTCTTGGCTTGCTGAAGAAATCGCTCAGCACTTACTTGCGTATCCGGTATGTCAAGGCCCTCTTTTCTTAACGATTTCAGTATCTCCGCTTCATCTATTTTGGTGGTATCAAATTCCAGTCTTACCATGCCGGAACCTGAGACAGAAGCTTCCAAAATCCCCTCTTTGCTCCGAAGATTTCGCTCAACGTTACGGGCATGCCGCGTGTGCCGTATCCCCTCAACTTCTATGAGTTTATGGCCAAACTTCTTGGTGATCTCAGCCCCGGTTTGCTCCGCCAGTTTTTGGATTCGGTTAATTGATATTACCTCAGGATCATAATGGAAGCAGAGTTGTGGCACACCATTGTCGGTTTCATCAGCCACATGCACTTTTTCCAAACCTTCAGTATCTTGAAGACGACTGATCAGTTTATGTACACACTGATCTTTTTCGTCCGATACTTCAGGCAGAATAATGGGTATTTTTATTTGTAGTTTTTTCATTTTTTTATTATCAGTTTAGCAACAATTATTCTTACATGATAGGCGCTTAGTTTTAGCCTTATCAAAGGCTTCTTTCCCTTCCTTCCATGCATTCTATAGGCCAGATAAGAGTCATAATTTCTTTTATATCAATTCAAATACACTCTGCTTTTACGATTACTCCAATAATACATCACTAACATAGCTACCAATAGTACAATTTGAGAAACAAATG
>PBYL01000310.1 GCA_002729595.1 Thalassovita sp.
CTAGAAAAGAAAGAGTACGACCGGGTTTAGATGACAAGATTCTAACTTCTTGGAATGGTTTAATGATTACAGCACTAGTAGATGCTTATAAAACTTTTGGAATAGAAAAATACAAGCAACAAGCCATAGATAGCTTGGCATTTATTAATGCTAATTTGAAAAAAGACGATTTCCTTTTTCATAATTACAAAAACAACAAAGCAACGATAAGAGCTTACTTAGAAGATTATGCCAGTATTATTCAGGCAAATTTGAGTTTGTACGATATAACTTTTGATGAAAGTTATTTAACCGAAGCAGAGAAACTCACAACTTATACTTTAGATAATTTTTTCGATGAAGAAGAAAAGCTTTTCTTCTTTTCAGACAAGCAAGGTGAACAATTAATCGCTAGAAAAAAAGAGTTATTTGATAGTGTTATTCCATCATCAAACTCGATAATGGCACACAATCTCTTTCAACTAGGTCATATTTTAGAAAATGAGAATTTGCTTGATACTGCTAAGAATATGCTTTCTAAAATTGCTTCTTTAGTTGAAAATGAACCACGATACTTAGCAAACTGGGCAACACTTTATATTAAGTTTTTAGAAGCTCCAGTAGAGATTGCTATTATCGGCACAGAATATAAGCAATTTAGTAAGCAATTAAGAGATGCGTTTATCCCAAATGCTATTATAAATGCTTGCGAAGAAACTTCTGAGCTGCCTTTACTCCAAAATAGAAAGGCGATTGATGGTAAAACTACAATTTATGTTTGTAGAAATAAAAGCTGTCAATTGCCTGTGTTTAGTGTAGAAGAGGCTTTGCAACAGATATAAAAAAAGGACTGGCGAAAACCAGTCCTTTTCTATTTTCGCTGATACATTTTATTTAATCATCGTCATCACCTTTTTTACCAGATGCCTGATGTACATCATCAGTTCCAGCAATAGACTCACGCATATCTGTATCAGCCTTAATATTTTCTAATTTGTAATAATCCATTATACCAAGTTTGCCAAGTTTAAATGCCTCAGCAATAGCCATTGGAATCTCAGATTCTGCTTCAATTACCTTCGCACGAGCAGCTTGTGATTTCGCTTTCATCTCTTGCTCAACTGCTACCGCCATCGCTCTTCTTTCTTCTGCTTTAGCTTCTGCAACTTTTAAGTCAGCATTTGCTTGGTCTATCTGAAGTTTTGCACCAATGTTTTCTCCAACATCAATATCCGCAATATCGATAGATAAAATTTCAAAAGCAGTTCCTGAATCCAAACCTTTCTCCAAAACAAGTTTAGAAATAGAATCTGGGTTTTCTAATACATCTTTATGTGATCTTGCAGAACCAATAGAAGTTACAATACCTTCACCTACCCTAGCAAGAATAGTTTCTTCACCAGCACCACCAACTAACTGAGCGATGTTAGCTCTTACTGTAACCCTTGCCTGTGCTTTTAACTGGATACCATCTTGTGCAACTGCAGCTACAACTGGTGTATTAATTACTTGTGGGTTTACAGAAGTTTGAACAGCTTCAAATACATCTCTACCTGCAAGGTCAATCGCTGCAGCTTGTTTAAAGGAAAGTTCAATATTTGCCTTATCTGCTGAGATAAGGGCCTTTATCACCGAAGGCACATGTCCTCCTGCAAGGTAGTGAGTTTCCAAATCGGCTGTAGTTAAATGTAAACCTGCCTTGGTCGAGTTTATAAGAGATTCTACGATAATTCGAGGAGGCACCCTTCTCACTCTCATAAATACCAACTGAAACAAACCCACATTTACTCCTGAGAATATCGCAGTAATCCACAGATTCACCGGTACAAAATAGAGGAAGACAAAGAATAATACTAAGCCTAAACCCAGGTAAATCAATATATCCATCTGTTACAAAAATTTAATTTTTAGCTTACAAGAAACAGCCACCAAAGTAATAAAAAGTATTATGACAGGCAATAAAGACAGAATATTATTACATATTTATGGCGATAATCATTTTTTTGTAAACTGTCTTATCTGATCTTCAAAAGCAACATAATATACGCCACTTTCAAGTCTGGTACAATCTACCAAGTCGGCATATCCTTGTAATATTACCTTACCACTTATATCCATAATGCGATACTGGGTTTTGCGTGAAAAGGTCATTTCTTTCTTCACTTTTTCTGGCGAAAACGCAACTGGAGTAAGTACTGCGCTAAACTCTAAGTCGTCTGAGGTAAAAGACTTTCCAGAACTATCTAAATATTTTATTTGATATTTATTATCGCCAGAAAAGTGTCTCACATCATATTGATATTGTTGAACTCCGTCTTCACCATTACAATCAGTTGCATGTATTGTAAGCCAGTTATTTTTCTCAAACCTTCTTATAAAATACTTACCATAAACTCGCTCTCCTTTTGCTTGCCATTTAATATAACCGTCTCCAATATCAAGACCCACAAAAGAGAAACTCTCTCTTTTCTTAATCACACTTTCATTTAGAATATCTGGTGTGCACTCACCACTATGCATAATTCTAATTTCAACTGGTGCTGCATTCGCAACAAATGCCATGTCGATATCGAAAGAAGAGTTTTTAGGAATGGGCGAAATTTCTTTCCCGTTTACTGTTATTCTCGAAATACAGTACTGATCATCGCCAATCTTGGGATTTTGCACGTAGAGATTTGTGCCGTAATAGTATCCTGTCAAAACAATTTCTTCAGAAAAAGCATATTGACTTCCAAAAAATAAAACTGCTAGAACTAACCAAGTTTTCATAGCCTCTGCACTAGTTATTATTAAAAAATTGAATTCAATTAAAAAATTCATGAAAATTTTTATTCAGCAAAAACTGAACAGTAATTAATAAATTCCCGCTAATCTTAAAAATCTCTATGGAACTTACATCGTTATGAGTGAATAATTAATTAATAGTAGATCAATGAAATTCTGATTTATTATTATTGCACAAAATTTTAAATTTTTTAAACTAATCACATATATATAAGTGAAAGTTACTGAGTGGATAGAAAAATCGGATAAAACACTGTTTTCGTTTGAGATTTTACCTCCTTTAAAAGGTCAAAATATTAATAACTTTTTTGAAGCTATCGATCCTCTTATCGAGTTTAAGCCTGCTTTTATTGATGTAACCTATCATAGAGAAGAGTATGTTTATAAGTCTAGAGGAAATGGTTTATTAGAAAAAATCACAACTAAAAAGAGACCTGGAACTGTGGGGATTTGTGCTGCCTTAATGAACAGATATCACGTAGATACAGTTCCGCACCTAATCTGTGGTGGTTTTAACAAAAAAGACACTGAAAATGCTCTTTTTGACCTGAACTTCTTAAACATTCAAAATGTATTGTTGCTTAGAGGAGATTCTATAAAGTCTGAAGGCAGATTTGTACCAGACCCGAATGGCCATGATTATGCAGATGGTTTGGTAGAGCAGGTAGTAGGAATGAATGAGGGCAAATATTTAGGTGAAGAAATTATTAATCCGAATACTACTGATTTTTGCATTGGTGTAGCTGGCTACCCAGAAAAGCATTTTGAAGCACCTAATTTAGAAGTCGACTTAAAATACTTAAAGAAAAAGATCGATTTAGGTGCGCATTATATCGTAACTCAGATGTTTTTCGATAATCAAAAGTATTTTGATTTTGTAAAAAAATGTAGAGAAATAGGTATTAATGTTCCTATTATTCCGGGATTAAAACCGCTTACAAATAAAAAACAACTTACTGTTTTACCAAGCATTTTCCATATAGATATTCCGCAAGATTTGTTTTCTGCAGTAGAAAAGTGCAAAACCAATCAGGAAGTAAGACAAGTTGGGATAGAATGGTGTACACAACAATCCAAAGAATTAGTTAAATTTGGAGTACCTTGTTTACACTATTATTCTATGGGTAAATCTGGTTCGGTAAAACAAATTGCTAGTGAAATTTTTTAGAACATCTTAAAGAAGATAAAAATGGTTAAATACTCATTAGTTATTATTTCTGCATTATTATTTTTTTCATGCAGTAAGCAAAGTGAAAGCGAACAACAACACACTGTATTTGGCGAACAGGTAGACATTTCCTCAGTAGTAGAACTCACCTCATTAGAAACTAAAGTGATGAGTGAAGACAGTGTTGCTGATGTAGTTGTTACTGGTAAAGTAAGTGATGTTTGTAAAGCAAAAGGATGCTGGATGACGATTACCAAACCTGACGGTGATCAAATGAGAGTAACTTTTAAAGACTATGCTTTATTTATGCCTAAAGATATTGTTGGTAAAGAAGTGGTGATACATGGTGTTGCTTCTAAAAAAGAAGTAAGTGTGGCAGATTTACAACATTATGCTAAAGATGCAGGAAAAAGCGAAGAAGAGATTGCAGCTATTACAGATCCTGAAAATACACTCGCTTTCGAAGCTGATGGAGTATTGATAAGATAATTTTACTTAATTTCTAAAAAGGCGCTTTTTGATGAAAAAAGCGCCTTTTTTATTTATCTATATTTTATTTACAGATTGTCTTCAACTAATATCCTCTAATTAGAATTATTCTAAAAAAAATTAAATAAAATTTTTACAAGTCATTTCTAAAACAAAAAAGCTATTCATGCTTTTGTAATATTACATTCAATCTGATAATAAAGGACAATAAAATAAAATTCCTTTGTTTAATGATTGTCATAAGCGAGAATCATATACATAACAAGTTTCAACCATGCCTATTGATTACATATTTGTTTTTATGCTTTCTTTCACTGCTGTTGTTGTGGTAATAATAAAAGCAATTAAAGAAGACAACAAGAAAAGAGGTGGCGGTAATGATGGAGGAGATTTCGATCAAAGTGATTTGCCTCCAAAAATAGATTTACCACCAGGTGTATGCTGGCCAGACGACGTAAAGAAAAGAGATAGTGTATTAGTATAATTTTTTAACTAGTTCATCTAAGTCTCACTCATTCACTAAGCTGGGGACTTGAAATTATTCACTTCCCTGAGCTTATTTCACTAGACTCCTCTATAGCTTCAATTATCGAAATAGTGAGATCATTCATATTCACTGTTCTGATGCCATCTGTATTACTTAGCAAAACAACCACTTTTTGATCTTTGGGGTAATACGCCAAAAATGAACTAAATCCTGAGATATGCCCGGAATGGAAATACATATTCCATCCATCAGTTTCTTCTGGCATCACTTTGCGAGTATTTAGCATTCCAATTCCAAATCCGTAAGCATTTTTATATGGAGGAATCCATTCATTATCTACTGCATATGGTTGAAACATCAATTCATAAGCTTTTTTAGAAAGTACTTTCCCACTGTGCAAAGCCAAAGTCCACTTAGTTAAATCTTTTACTGTGGAATACATACTCCCTGCCCCATTTAGATTTGGCATGTAGGTATAATTGGCATTTTGCCATTCATCAAAAAGCACATCATAACCATAAGCTTTGTTAGTAATAATTTGCTCACGACTACTGATACCTGTATTCTCCAATCCAACTTTATCAATAATTTTTTCTTGGATTTCATTCTCAAAAGACCTTCCACTTATTTCTTCAATTATTCCGGCCAGAAGCACATAACCCGAATTGTTGTAGCTGAATTTAGAACCAGGTTCAAACTCAAGATCACCACTACAAAAATGTTGAATGAGGTATTTAAAAGAATAGTGATTTCTCAGTGAATCGATCCAGACTCCTGGTAGGCTTGTATAATTAGGAACTCCTGACTGATGGGTTAATAAATGTCTTACTTTTATAAACTTACCAATATCACTCCTGTAATAAGGTAGGTATTGAGTAACAGGAGCATCTAGATCGATAAGTCCATTTTCCCAATACTTTAGAATTAATGCTGCGGTAAACTGCTTGCTAATAGAAGCAATATCAAATCTTGTTTCTTCACTTACTGGAATTTGAAATTCGTGATTAGCAATTCCTACACTTTTAGTATATACATCTTTGCCATTTACAGACACATAGACATTCCCACTAAAATCATTTTTTGATTGAAAGTTCTCAAAAAGATAGTTCAGTTTCTCTACAGATTGTGCCTGTATAGTTAAATTGAAGAGTATTAGAATAGAAAATGTTAGTTGTTTGATGCTTGAGACCATTGCTAAAAATAATCGTTGTATTATCCAAAATAAGATAATTTTTTCAGAAATACAGAATTTAATGGATTAAGCTACCAACAATTGTATTCTTTTAAACTCAACAATAAAATCTGCACCTTTACCCACTTCACTTTCGCACCAAACTTTACCTTCCATTACTTCCACATATTTTTTCACGATAGATAAACCTAAACCCGTAGACATTTCACCGGCTGTTGGTCTTGCAGAAAGTCTTTGATATTTACCAAATAGTTTAGGAAAGTCTTCTTCAAGAATACCCGGACCTTGATCAGATACTTTTATTTGTAAGTTTTCTTTCGCATCATTTACTACTACTTTCACTTTCTTACCTTTTGGAGAAAACTTAATAGCATTTGAAATCAGATTCTCAAAAACTTGTATGGAATACGAATAATCTAATTTGGCAAAAGGAGATTCTGAATGCAGTTCAAATTCTAGTTGAATATCCTTTTTCTCGAGTTGTTCCGTAAAGTTGTCTATTATCTGATTAATCACCTGACTCACATCTACTTTCTCTAAGTTCAGGTTAACAGTTTTAGCTTCAACTGCTTTCACATCCAGAATACGCCTAATCATATCATTCATTCGCTCTAAGGAACGATTAGTGATGTTTAAGCCTTCTAATTGCTCAGTTGTAAGGTTAGATTTATCCTGTTTAATAAACTCAGTAAGACTAATTGCAATAGCTAAAGGATTCCTCAAGTCATGCGCTACAATTCCTATTAAATGATTCTTTTCATTATTAAGAGAAAGTAACTCCTTGTTTTTCTCTTCAATCAGGTCTTTTTGATGCTTGATATTTTCATTCGCAATACGCAATGTCTTAGACTTATCTGCAATTTGTCGGTACGCATTAGAATTTTCTAGTGCAATCTGAATATAGATTGCCATGTTTCGCAAAATATTGATGTGATAAGCAGAATAAGCATCAACAGAAAAACACTGTACGGTTAATACACCCACACATATCTCTTTAATTTTTAGAGGAATGTAAATGATCGATTTCGCATTTCTTTTCCCTGCTTTTGGTGGAGGCAATTCTCCCGGCAAGAACTTAGCATATTCTTCTTGAAAGTTACTAACTAATAACTCCCTACTTTCATTAAAACACAAATTCGCCAAACACACTTCATCTCTTTGGAAAATAACATTTTCTAATTCTAAGCCATCTTCCAAAATAATTGGAAATTCCAGACTTGAACATTCATTATTGTAAATTCCGATACCAAAGACCGATGCATCCATCAGCTTATTCACCTTAGAATAAGCTGTTTCTGTGATTCTTTTTACCGTAAGAGAAGCGGTGATATCTTGACCGATTTTACTTAATAACTCAAGGTTTTTATAAGCTTTTTCGAGTGTTTGTGCCTGATTCTGTATATGGGATTTTTGATAGGCAAGCTTCTTATTCGCCTTTCTGGTTTGAAAATAAGTGTACAGAATTAAGCAAAGAATAATTGTAATCAATGTGATACCTGCAATCGAATATTTGTTGATTGTCTCTTGTTTACTTATCTCTAATTCTTTTAAAACCTGATCTTTTTCCAGCATCGCAATATCTTGCAACCTATCAATTTCTTCAAGTTCTTTTTGCTTTAGGGCATAAGCTTTAATCTCAGCATCTTTTCTTAATAGCGTAATTTCTTTGGCTTTACGCTCGTCTTCAAACTGATTTTGAACTAACATCAACTCCTGTAATGCCTTCTCTCTTTTTAATTGCTCGTTTTTAAGTTCAGTTTCTTTTAGTTCTTTATCAATTAACAAAAGCTCAAGGTCTTTGGTCTTTTTCTCTGCTTCCAATTGTAGTTTTCTCACATTCAGAGTATCCAACTCCTCTCCTACAATCATCTGCTCAGTCTTATTGATGATAAACTGCTTCCGGTTTTCCGCAGCTTCTCTTTCAAGCAATTCTTTTTGCCTGTCAAGCTTATCATTCAAAATACTTTCTTTTACATTGCTATAAAGCTTATAGTAATAGATTGTCTGCTTGTCTCTATTCCTTTGCTGATAGGCCAAATACAAATTGTTATAACTATCTAGCAATACAGATTTATTTTGTAGCTCCAAAGCCAAATCCAAAGCAAGTTTGCCATATTTAATAGCAGCATTCGACTCTTTAAGCTTTCTGTAAATCAAAGACATTTGATTGTAGGTTCGAGCGATACCTTCATCATCATTAGCTTTTAGACTTACTTGGAGCTTTTTATCGTAAGAGTTCAGCGCGTGATTATAATTAGCCTCTTCACCTTTATCTCCCAATTGCTGATAGATTTCTCCCACTGTTAAAAGAGCTTCAGAATACTTCTCAAAATGGTGATTGTCCATTTTAAGCTCTTTGCATAAGATGAGAAACTGTAAAAAGTAACCTAGCGATTTATTGTAATTTTCTAAGTCTTTGTAGATGTAACCAATCTCATTAAGTGCATAACCTATTTCAATGGCATTTTCAGCATTTTTCCCAATGTTTAAGATAGAAATGTGGTTCTGTAGCGCTTCTTCGTAAAACTTTAGTTTACGATAAGCATCCGTGTTTCTTTTCAACACTTTTATCTGGTTTTCCCAATCGCCTAAAGTATCGTATAAAGAAGCAAGCAGAAACCCATTATCTATCAGTTTTTCATAATTGCCTTCATCCTCGTAGATATTGCTGATTTCTTCTAGAATAACCAAACGAGCCTCAATGTTTCCATTTAGCCTATATCTCTCATCTGCAAACATCAGATATTCTAATGCTTTAGAGGATGAATCCCAATCTCTGTACAAATGCCCAATTTCAACATATACATCTGCGAGGCGTTCTTCATCACTGAGTCCTTCTATTTCTTTTACACTACGCAAATAATATTTTAGACTTGAACCTCGCTGCCCCTTCATCTCATAAGCTCTTGCAGTAGTAAGCAAGTTTCTTGTACGCATTTCAGATGGAACTTCACCTTGCTCTTTCTCTATTGCTTGAGTAGCAAAAAATAACGCCGAGTCCGGATTGTTTTTTTGAAGAAAGTTTTCTGCAACTACAGTTATTTGAAGCAAATCGTCGTTCAACACTTCATTCTTAAATGCAGAATGAAAGCTTTGAGAGCCTTGTCCAAAAGCAATTTGAGAAAGGTATAAAATTAATAATATAGCAATATTGCGGATATACTTAATAGTAATCATTATGTATCCTATTTGACACCTAATTTAAATAATTGAATCTTACATTTATCAATGCCTTCACTCTGTATTCATCAAATTGCACTTTTTCTTTATAAATCATAACGAAATACTGCATTTGAGCTAATATTCGATAGTTTTACATTGATAAACACGCAAAGTTAATGATCACAGCTGTTTAAATTATAGTTATTTTACAATAAATATAACATCAAATTAATACAAAAAAAAGTGAAAAAATTACTTTGGATACCCCTTATCATAATTCTATTAGTATTCTATTTTTTAAATATATACAATTTTCTAAGTGATTCACACCCAGTAAAAGCAGATGTATTGGTTGTTGAGGGATGGTTACCACCAGAGTCTTTAGACAAAGCAATTGAAGAATTCAACAGTAGTAATTATAAATTAATAGCTACAACGGGCGTTCCTTTAAGTCCTGAATTTAGAATGCCATTTAGCGGATATTTAATTTTCAATTTTCAAAAAGCACTACTTATAGCAAATCAAGGTAAGTTTTCGATTGATGTAAACGCAATGGGAACACCTGTAGATGGAAAGTTTGCTGAAATGAAATTCTATGTAAACGACAGCTTAGCTTTTGAAACAGAAACAACCGAAGATTTAAAAACTTACAGCTTCGAATTTGCAACAGACACGATCTACAATGTAGCAATATGGTTCCCTAACGATGGTAAAACAAATGAAGAAGACAGAGACCTGATAGTGAATGACATTGCCATTAATGGGAATAAATATTTACCAAGAAGTGAGAATGTAATTTACGACAGGGGCAAAAGAGGTGGTGACGATATTTACTCAGCTAACTTTGCTACTGTAGCCGACGAAGCTGCTTTAATCTTACAGAAAAAAGGAATTCCATCAGATAAAATCGTAGCAATCCCTACAGATGAAATGGACATAAACAGAACATCTAACAGTGCTTTAGCTTTTGGCAACTGGCTATCTAGCTATGCTGGAAAAGCTTCTCTATCTGGAATAAATGTAATTTCTCTAGGCACTCACTCCCGCAGAAGCTGGGTCCTCTTCGAAAAAAACATAGAAGAAAATATTCCTGTTGGTATTATATCATTAAAAAGCCCATTTACACCAGACGAAAACTGGTGGAAATCTCCAAATGAGGCAAAACGAGTATTGATTGAGTCAGTAAAGTATGTCTATACAAAAGTATTTTTGTAAATCAGATGATTTGAAGTGTTCCAAATTTGATAAAAAGATAGAAAACTCCAACAAAAGCAAGAATGCCAATTAGTAGACCTGCTCCATAAAGTATGTGTAAAATGTTTCTTCTCTTTAACTGAGGGAAAACGTAAAGATTAACAGCTTGAAACATTACCTGCGCCAACAAGATTGTAGCACCATATGCATAGCCTCTTAAAAAGTATGCAAAAGAACCGAACATAACGCCTAGGATTAAACCTTTAACTAAAAATATTCTAAAAATTATCTGATCTTGCATAGAAAAAAAAATTGAAAAAATTCACTTGCTCAACGCTTTTTAAAGGCTTTTGATACTTGTAAAATTTCATTTTCACTCTAAAACACAATAAAGACTTCAGATATTTATACTCAATTTTTGATTTATAAACTTGCCAATTAATTATAATTGCAGAATAGAAAAAAGTTACACATATTTTTTCAATCCCAACCTTAACAAAACCACTTAAAAATTAACACAAAGCCTGTTTTTCAATGTTTATTGCCAACAAGTTTTTGTTTCTGAACAGAGTTTTTCACTAAACCATAAGCATGACCTATAGCAGATTTTTACTATTAATCTCCATATTTTTTATTCCTTGTTTTACTGTTTCTGCCCAACTCCTAACCAGGGAAAGTTACCTCGCCGATAGGGATGAATTATTAAAGTCTGACAGTTCGATGACTTTTGATGCTGCCATCAAATTAACTTCTGATGAAAAGGAAGCCAATGACAAACTCATGGCTTTAAAAGCTGAAATGATGGCTGATTTCAAAAAAGCCAATTACTTCCCTCCTGCTCATGTTTTCTACGATTGGCAAGATGATATGTATAAATCGAAGCTGTTCGAAATATTGAAAAAAATGCCAAAGGGCGGTATTCATCATTTGCATCCGGTAACCATGCAAGATTTTCAATGGATTGCAGACCAAGCAGTGCAGGAAGAACATTGTTATGTTTACTGGGCTGATGATTCAAAAGATTATATTAAAGGACAGATACGCTTCTTTAAAGATGGAAAAGAACCTACTGGTTTTCAGCTTGCTTCAAAATTAAATAAGGAAAATCCAGCATTTAAAGAAGAATTATTCGATTTACTCACTTTCGATGTTTCTGCTTATGATGTAGACTTTAAGACTTGGATTGAGTTTGAAAAGACTTTTAAGCGTGTAGGTGGTTTTTATTCTTACAAGCCCATGTTTAAGAAATTCTACAGACAAGGTATACAAAACCTGATTGATGATGGAATTCATCATCTTGAAC
>PBYL01000311.1 GCA_002729595.1 Thalassovita sp.
CATTTAATGTGTTTCGATCATATAAAATGATTTTAGACTCATCTGTACCACAAGCCATTATCTTGTTATTAGGCGATACGGCTATCTTTCTGAAAATTGTATTCTCCTCAACTATTTGGTTGATAGGTGCACCAGAAAGACTGTCGAATGAACGCATAAAGATTTTGCCATCACTACCTGATGAGTAAAGCCATTTACCTGTTCTATCTGTTGCTAGAGAGCGAACTGCATCATCGTGGTCACTAATTACATTAAAGCTTTCACCATTCATTAGCTTTTGTGCATAATATAAACCATCGTAGATATCAGGGTTGTATAGGTTCCCTTCATATCTCTGGTTAAAAATAAATGCCTGTTTAGCCACTAAAGCCCTTTGTGTAGTATCTTTAATTTGGATTGATTTGATAGCCATTTTCTGAGCAATAGAGATATATCTAAGCCTTTCAGCTTTTTCTGCTGCAGTTTCTGCTTTTAGCTCACTTAGCTCTGCCAGTCTGGTTTTTCTTTGTGCAATTTGAGTTTGCTCTCTTGCAATTTGAGATTGTTTACGAGCTTCTTCCGCTTTAGCAATTGCAATAATTTTTTGTTTTTCAGCTTCTTCGGCACTTAGTTGAGCCATTTCCTGAGCGAATTTTGCTTCTTGCTCATTTTTTAATGCCTCAGCCTCTTTTTCCATCGCTAAGTGTTTCTGAAGCTCTGCTCTTTCGGCGTTTTTTCTAGCTTCTTCAGCAGCAGATGAAGCTTTTTCTTCAGATAAAAGAGCTCTTTCCTTTTCAGACTCAGCTTCTTGTTTTTTTAAGTTGGCATATAGTACTAGGATTAATCCGGCAATAGCGACAAAAGCACCTGCAAGCGCAGCGATTTTATTTCTTCTTATAATTGCTTTTTGATGCTTCTCTTTACTTTTTTGTTCTGTTTCATAGGCTTTTCTACTCATTTCTAGAAAAACCATTGTTCTTTCAAAAGCAGGATGATACCTTTCTGACCAAGTTAGATTAGGTATCTGCTTTATTTGCCAGTTGAGCGCTAACTGTAAATCTGGTGGTCTCCATAAACTGGCTTGCCCTACTTGATACATTTCTGCAGCTTCAGAAAGTCTCTTATAAACTTTGGCTGATTCAGCTTCCTCATCTACCCACTCTCTACATCTATTCCAAACCCTCATTAAACTTTCGTGGGAGATATCAACAACAGAGTCTGCTGTTAAAGGAACAGATGGAGGTGGCATTAGTAAAGTTCTCCCTACTTTTCTAAAAACTTCTACTACATGAATTACTTCATCTGTATCACAATTTGCAATACCAGAAATTTCTTTAACTTTAGTTGGTCTTCTTACTCCTCTCCCATCTTGACCTTTTTCTGTAAGTGATTTAAAAAGAACCTCGCATATATATTTTTGTCTATCATCCAGATCTTCATAAGCTTCATCTGCATGTAGGGATAGTGCTTCTTTAAGTGTTCCTATTGATTCGTAGTGAAAAATATCTATTTCTTCACTGTCTTTGTTTTTTCTCCACAACTCCCAAGTTCGCATTAAAGCATGCTGCAAAATGGGAAGATCATCTTGTTTATCTCCAAGATCATTTAATAATTGTTGTAAAAGTCTAGATGACATAACTGTTCCAGCAACAGCAGCAGGTCCCATAATAGCTGCTTTTTTCTGGAGACGTGTCATTTTAGGAATTAGGTAATGACTATCGTTAATTAACTGAGTTAGATGTGGATAATGCGCACAATCACCAATGTAATCTGAGCGCATTGTCATTACAATATATATAGGAACTTCACTCTGCCTAACAGCCTCTAGAATAAGTTTTACAAATGCATAAGATTCGTTGATAGAATCTTCATCTCTTGCAATTCTGCTAAACCTAAATAACTCTTCGAATTGATCGACCAGAATTAGAAAATGTTCATCTGCTTCGTTTTGTTGCTGTTTGACGAAATCTACTAGTCCTAGTGAGCTACTTCTCAGAGTAGCCATACCAGATGCAGTTTTTATATCTTTATCATCAGAACTGTTTTCATCCCAGTACTCAGAACTTTTAAGAATGGCTTTATTTAAGTTATGAATTGGCGCAATACCAGGTCGTGTAACTACTACTCGCCAATTAGAACCTGCTTGTGTCATAAACCCGCCATACAAGCCGGGAATTAGGCCGCAATACATTAAAGAAGATTTACCGCTACCCGAAGCACCAAGCACAGCTACAAACTTATTTTCTTCTAGTTTGTCAAGTACTTCATCTACTTGCCCTTCCCTGCCAAAAAACAGGTGAGCCTCGTCCGTTCTAAATGGGCGAAGTCCAGGAAAGGGGTTAGTAATTGTTTGTACTTGTTCTGCAATCATGCAATTAACGGATAATAGTTTGGGCAATCAGTTCTTTTAAAAAATCGCTTACTTCTTGATAGTTATCGTCGTTTGAAGTTTCTATTAAATTGTAGGCGAATGAAAAATCTTTTATAAAGTTTAATTGATCTAAAAATATATTTAAGTATTCCTGATTCGTAATAATCACTTGTTTCTCAAAAGGGACAACCCTGCCCATTCCGGCAGTTTTAATGATGTCTTGCAGTTTAGAAACCAGCCATTCTTTTTTTGCATCAAAATACAGAACGAAGACCATGTCACATTTATTAAGGCATTCTTGATGAGTTCGTCTAGAGTTCGCTTTTTTTCGATCAAAAGCCGAAATCATCACTTCAAAGCCCATTTCTGCGATTTTATGCGATAAAATATGAGCATATGTAATGTCTCTTTTATCCGTAATGAGGTATATGCTTTTGTTAAATTCTTGGCTGTTATTGTTAGGATTGAAGGATTTATCTAAATGCGAAGCCAAGTAATTTAAAATGGCAGTTTTAAAGTCTTCAATTTGAGTTTGGAGTATTTCAGCACCAAACTGTAATTGTTTATCGCGCTTTAATTTTTCTATGTAAAACTTCTGCTTTTCTTCTATATGTTTCTCTTCTGAAGCAATCCAAATGAGTCTCGGAAATTCTCCGTGTTGGTTTACAATATCACTCGCATACTCAGCCGCTAATCCATTTTGAATTTCTACATAGGTTTCTTCTCTACCTAAAGGCTTCTCTCCTGATTGATTTCCAATAAGATGTATGGATAAAAGACTTTGTTTGAGGTTGTCTTTAATAAAGTTTTCTACCAGAATAGGATTGTCTGGAAAATTCTGTTCAGGTAATACTTTATAATTTCTTCTTTCAAGTTCTCGCTTAATGGTAAGTCTCTCAAACTCTAAATCGATACTTGTTTGAGCCAGATATACATATTTCTTTTCTGCTTTAAAAAGCGTTTTGGGAGTTGCTTCTGCAATAGTATCGAGGTGTTTTTTTATCTCAAAACATAAGTCGGTAAGAGGCAACCAAAAGCTAGATTTTGCTTCAGGTGCAAAAAACTCTTCAACTACTGAAGCTGTGCCTGTTTCTTTATTTATATTAAAAAAGCTAAAGCCAATAAAGTCTCTTATTTCATCAGGGTTTTCATAAGATTGGATTGGTAATTTTACAACTTTCAATATTCTCTGCTTGCTTTCAATTCTACTGTTTTCTAAATGATTTTTGAACTCATTTAATAGAATTAAACTTGGTTCTGCACTTATAAAATCGGGAGATACAATGGTGATAAAAAAATCTGATTGTTTCAGGTTTTCTCTTCTTTCATTCAGATAGTCGGTATTTACATTATTTTGATGTTCAAGGAAAAAATCAAACTGACATTCTTTATCAACTTGAAGTAACATCTCTTTTAAAAATCGGACAAAGCAAGTCACCCACCCTTCTTGGTTCTTGCCCGAAGGGTAATCGTCTATTAGTGAATAAGAAATAAAAATCTTACAACTTCTCAACATTTTAAGCTTTCTCCATAAAAAGATTTAGAATCAGTAAGTAGAGTTTTTATTAGGTTAAGTGGATTGGTATTGTTTTTAAGAAAAATTTATGTGTGTAAAAACTGGTTTAATGTTTAAAAAATCCTGATTTAAATACGATAGCTACAATTAATTATTTTTGTTTAATCATTTAGATTGACTTAGATTCTTACTACTTATTTCATCAATGTTTATGAGTAATTTGTGTAAGAGTTCTGAATTTTCTTTCAGGATTTTAATAAACCTTTCAGGATGAATTCTAAAAATGATTGTAGGTGTTTGGGAGATAATGGATTGTTTTTTTCTGAAGTTAAAATCTAAAAAAATATCACTTATCAGATTATTACTCTTATAAGTCTTGTAAGATTTCTCTTCTTTTTCTATACAAACTTCTCCTTTAATAAGATATAAAAGAAAAGAGCTATCGTGAACTTCCGAATTCCAAATTACCTCATTCGCAGAGTAATATTCCACTTTGGTAATTTCTGCAATCTGTGATAAAATGTAATCAGGGAAGTTTTTAAATTCTTTTATTCTTTTTAATGCCTTAAGAATATTTGATAATGATTGAAAGCTAGAAGATTCTTTATTCGGTTTTTCTAGAATACTAGCATTGTTACTTCTCTTAGCAATATTATTATAGTAGGCTTTATCAGTCTTGTAGACGATTGAAGCGGTTAACTCGCTAATCATTGGGTCTGGGTTAAACATATTAGCAGAGATTTCATTAGAAATTTCTAAATCTTCATACTGCTCAATTACCTTTAGTGCACATACCTTCGTCCAGCGGTTTGTCCAGTTATAATCTTTGTTGATTATTTCCAACATCAATTCGTATTCTGTCATCTTAGGGCGAGGAAAGAATACTTCTAATTTCTTATATTTTTCCATTACAGGGCTATCGTCTAGCAATGGAGGAATAAGTGGTTTTAATTCATCTTCCAGAAAAATATCAAGCAATTCCATAGCGAAGCCTATACCTTCACTTGTACCATTTTCAAGGTTTTCTTGAACTAGTTTTACAGATTTGCTATCGTAGAGTAAAGACAAAAGCATAAACATCATTTTTTTGTTTTCTTTTATCTCAAAATCAATTGCTTCTTTAATTTCTGTAAAGGCCTTCTTCTCTGGCAGTTCGTGTAAGGTAACCAGATTCCACAACAAAGTTGAAGCTAAAGTATTGATAGAGTTCTTTACAAATATTACATCAAAGCCTGCTCCATGCCACGAACATTTCTTTAATGCCATAAATATTGCTATTAAAACCTTGTGGTCTGGATAGTCAATTTTTTTGAGTAGCATTTGTATGGCTTTAGTGCCACCAATTTCTCCAAGAATATCTACTATGCATATTCTTATTTCTTGCAACTGATTGTTCTTGTAGAATGCAATATCTAAAGATTGCAGTGCATCTTCGCCAAATGAAATAATTGCTTCAGAAGCTGTATTAACAAGTTCGTAGTTAGAAAGACTCTCAATAATTATTGGAAGAAACTCTTTAATTTTTAATTTACCAGCGGTAGTTATCGCTTCTCTTTTAACATTAAGATTGTAATCTCTCAGTAAGGTAATTAATAGTCTAAATGTTTCTTGATTATAGTTGTAAGAAATTAGTATTGCTGCTCTTTCTCTATCCAAATGATTTTCTGAACTAGCTAAATAAGCAAGCTGCTGATAATTTGTAGAAATTTTTGATAATCGTTCAAGATAGGTATAGGCAAAACTCATTAACTCTTTGGTTTGCTTATCGCTGGTAAAGTCAGAAATGCTTTTTATTAGATCTTTATTATTGATGCTACAATTCTTAAAGAGAAATTCCAGATATACCTTTTGAGCTTCAATATTTTGTTCCTTAGCAAAGTAATTCAGGTTTAACTCTAATAAATAAGGTTTAATCTGCTTGGTGATTTTAAGAATAGTGTAAACCTGATATTTGCTTGCTCCACTTAAAGAAGTGGTTAGTAATACTGGTGCATAACCAATGTCATGATGGTCTAGAATATCTTTCTTATTTTTTTGTAGCGTATTAGTCAGAATGAATTTATATTCTTTGTGTAAGAAATAGATAATCGTAATCCAGCAGGCTATTATTAGGAAGATTACGTAGTTATTAAAAATTACATCATAAAAATAGATCAAGCCTGAAAGCATCATTAAAATACCTGCTAGAAAACCTGCAGATTCCTTAACCATACCTTCGATTTTAGACTGAGTTGTAAATTTTATCTCGGGGTCAAGCGGATAAAAGAAGTTTTTAAATACAGGCCCTTCAAGTGAATCTCGCAATGCATCTGTAAACAATTTACTTATCGAAATTATAAGGAAGAAGAAGAGGAATGTTACAGACTCGGCTGTAACACCAAATAACCACCCGATAACAGTGCTGATAATTCCAAAAACTAATAATAAACCAGGTAAGAGAATCAGTGTGTTTCTCATACCATACATTTCCAAAATTTTGTCGTTTAGAAAAGTTTGTATGAGGAATGAACAGATCATTACTGTACCACTAAAAAACGAGATGAAACTGGTTAGCTTCTTTGTGTTTTCTGCATTGCCAAATTTTTCTGCGGTAACAGTTAAGAAAGAGAATTCAATAAAAGCTGCTGCCAATGCCGAACAAACAACAAATCCGGATAATAGCCAGAAATACTTTTGATAGGTTTTATCTTTCTTCTTCTTATTGGTTTTTTGCTTTGAAGCTTTTGGTGTTTCTGTAATGTTAAAAACTGAAAGTATTCTCCAATAAACACCAACTGCTAACACCATACAAGCACTACTTACATATAAGAATAGCCTTGTGTCTTCTATTAAATATTGCTGTATAAATGGGATAATAAAAAACGCAAGTATTGTTGCTACAACCTGTCCCGTGTCTATACCACTTGCTAATCTCTTCGCAGATCTAAATTTAAATACACGACCAAAAACCCCCCAGAAAATTAACACCACCATCGTATTTATCGGTGGAAAAATAACATATGCCAAAAACACAACAAACTTGTTGTCGGTAGTATTAATGAAAATACTAAGGACTAAGACAAGTATTGTAAATAATAAAATGGTGTATTTAACCAGATTTTTATATGAGATGACTTTTTGAAGTTGACCAAAAATGTATGTGACAGAAACTCCTAAGATACCAGAAATAAAAAATGCTCTTGGTATGTCTTTTTTCTCATCAAAATACTTTAAGAATAAAGTGATGGCACCAACATCGAAGGTTGCTATAAAAATACCTGTAAGAAAGCCCACACTCAAAAGCAGTATTATCGCTCTTGATTCGTTTTCCCGTCCATTAACCGCCTTGAGAATCAGGTCTTTCATAAAAAAATATCCGATAAAGTGGATGTTAGTAAATATTAGAACTGAATTAATCGGATTAACTTATATGGAAGGGAATCTTATATAAATAAAAAAGCCTGTTTTCGGTAAGAAAACAGGCTTTGATTAATTGACTAAGTATTTTTTATCCTGGCTCAACTATTACATCGTCAGAACCTGGGTGTCCAACACAAATAAGCACATAGCCTTCTTCAATTTCTTCTTGGGTAAGTCCATCACCACCAGTCATTTTTACAACACCAGATTTTACTTTACATCTGCAAGCAGTACATAAACCACTTTGGCAAGAAAATGCCATATCTAAACCTTCGTCGAGGGCAGTATCTAATATGCTTTTATTTGGAGGAACAGCTAATTTGTGTTCAGTTCCATCCATCAATATAGTTACTTGATGAGTTTCTGTCTCTCCTAAGCTTGCAATTGCTTCTTCAGATTCGTTTGAAGAAGTAAAGCTTTCAAAGTGAATTTTATCAGTAGAAACTTTAAGTTTAGCTAAACCTGATTTGATGTTTTCCATCATACCATCAGGGCCACAAAGAAAATATTCGGTAACAGCAGCATCGAATTTTGGAAGCATGTTTACTACGTTTACAGTAACTGCTTCATCGATTCTACCTGTTAAACCAGTCCAACTTCTGTCTGGTTGAGTAAGGCAATAAACTAGATTGAATCTGTCTCCAAACTTTTGTTTGAGCTCTTGTAATTGCTTTTGGAAAATGATGTTATCAGTTCTTCGATTGCCATAAACAAGAGAAACAGTACTCTTTGGCTCAAAAAACAAGACAGATTTTAAGATAGACATCAGTGGAGTAATACCACTTCCTGCACCGAAAAGCACAATATGTCTTTGTAAATTTTTATCTACTTCTAAAGTGAACTTACCAACGGGTTGCATCATTGAGATGCTCATGCCAGCAGAAACTTTATCGTTCACATAGTTTGAAACTAAACCTCCTTGAACTCTTTTAACTGTAACTGCAACGGTATTATCAAGATTTGGAGCACTGCTCATAGAATAAGATCTTGATACCTTTTTGCCATCAATTTCGAAGTTTATGGTAAGAAACTGACCTGGCTTATATTTTACTTTTCTAAATAATGGTTGCTTAAAGTGTACTGTAACTGAATCGCTGGTTTCTCTTACAACTTCTTTTACTTTTAGTGATATTGTGTCACCCATTCTTGAAAAATTTTATTAATATCTGATTATTTCTTTTTAATGACTGGTAATTTATAAAGCAAAGTATAATTTACATTTACACGTGTATTACTTTTTGTATTACCATAGCCTGGTATATCAGCAATATTGACAAATTGTGTGTCTGATTTACCTGCAAGAAACTTTAAGCGCAAGTTAGGCGATAAATAAATATTTTTGAAAAGTTCTACCTTAAAAGCTACCACAAGTTCTATCCAGCTTGCAGAAAGTTTTGAATCTTCAACTGTGTATTTTTGAGAAGTACCCCAAAAATCGTCTTCTTCTACATATGTAAATTTCTGATTAAAACTGCTTGTGCCATACCTTAAACCAAAACTTAATGCTTCACTTGCTGTTTTTTTATAAAGCAAATTATAATCAAAACCTGCTCTTATATAGTTTCCATTGCTTTGATACTCGTATTCATCTACCTCATTTGATCTAATATATTTTTCGGTTCCTAAATCTACTACAGCAAAATACTTGTTGTTAAAACCGATGTCGCCATTCAACTCATAACCTTTCACATTATTACTTACAGCAGTTGTAATAAGATGTAGCATTTCTGTGCCAACTCTAATACTAGATAGTTTAAGCTTTTCTTTCTCTTTAGGCTTCTTCTCTTTCTTAGGCTCTCCTTCTTCTATTTTGTTTGGTTTAGGTTCTTGTTGAGCTATACAAATAGAATTACCAAAAACTAAAAACACACCTACTATAAAAAGCTTATAAAAATACTCTGACATTAGTGGAATCATTATCTATTGTATAATCAAAATTGATTTCTGCTTTCTCAAAAGAAGTATTATCGAGCGTAATATTTTCATATTTGGTTACAAATCCGCAATCTGGACTCACCGTTTCAAAAGATCTGCTAAAACTAATTGCGATAGTATCTGTACTTCTATTGATTTCTGTTGCTGTAGTGATAGTGTCACCATAATACTCAAATGATTTCTCAAGAGTATCAGGGTAATTGACATAAAAAGTAAAGCTTTCTGCATCTACTGGAAGAGGAACGCCAAATTGAGCTTCATTTAATGAGTCATAAGACATAATGGAGTCTGCATCTTCGATGAGAGTAGATACTGAGCTAATATTCAGATCAAGCAATACTAACTCCTCAGACGATTCATAAACATCCTTGCTATAGAATGAAACAACTAGAATATTGCCGGGGTCAGAAATAGGTTCACAATCACTACAAGAGTATACTATTAATCCTACAAATGATATCAAAATTATATTTCTAATTAGTATTAGGTAATTTCTAATTGGAGGAGTTTTTAACATATTATTA
>PBYL01000312.1 GCA_002729595.1 Thalassovita sp.
ATTGGCAGGTAACGGGGTTGATGCTGATGGTTTATCCACGGCCATAAGCAGCACCGATACGGCGGGTTTCAATCCACTGGTCGATATCGCTTTCTAACCAGCCCACGGCACGCGCACCAATGCGAATGGAACGGGGAAATTCTCCGTTGGCCATCAATGCATAAATGGTGCTGCGGCCAAAGCCGGTTTTGGCCTTTACCTCGGGTAAGCGCAAAATCCGTTGCTGACGCGCTGGGTGTACTGAGTTTGAGGGGGATTGTGTGGTTGGGTTCATCGTTTGCTTCCTCACTGATCTGTTAAGTTCAGTTAGGAGTTTGCCAGTACTAAACGGACGCAGTAGGTAGATAAATGCCCAGATCGTGCAGCTTTCTGAGGGTGCAGGTAGCTACCTGCCCCAGAATTTACATAATGCCCCAGGTGATAAATACCCTGTGGGCAGGGTTGGCGTGTTGCTAAATAGCGTGAATTAAGGCTTTGCCCAAACTGCCCCAAAAGCCCAAAGAATAGCGCACTGCTTTGAAGCGCCCTACTCATACCCCTGTATCGGTGAGCCGTATTCATTGATTGTTGATGTGTCGAGTGTATCGACACACAAGAAAGTCATATCGAAAAAACAGTAAAAAATCGACATGAACTATTCAGATCTTAGCTCACTTTACTCCGAGAGATGGCAGTTTATTGCTTTACAACTTGAAGATAAAAGTGAAACTATAATTTCACTAATTTGAATTTAGAGAAAATATAGTTTCAAACAAATTCAGTTAAGAACGTCAATTTAGTGAGGTAATTAATTCGTCACTTGGAAACCCTAGTGTTGTGATCCCACCTTGATCGTCGATAATCAACTCCACCTGATTTAATGAAACTCTATCATCTTGTTCTCGTGAATTGTTCGGAAAAATAACTTGTTGATTATCTGAACCTATCCACTGCTGATTGATATTACGCAAACTCTCGTTATATCGACCAACTGCAACAATATCACACAGATTTTCTATACGCTCTGCAAAACCAAATGCTTTAAGTTCACTCATTTCAAACCCGGTAAATAAAAAGGTGGTTAACTTTGAACGTTGTTTAATTTGCTCAAACAACCACCAAACATTATCCGCTTGATGCAAAGGCTCTCCACCGAGTAAAGTCACACCACGGATCTGTGGTGTGGCTAAAATTCGCGCTAACAATTGCTCTCGATGGATCAATTGATTCTCTTTAAATGACCACATGGCCTTGTTCCAACAACCTTGGCAAGCAAGGGCACAGCCTTGAAACCAAATCACCAATCGCTTACCTGGCCCATAAATGAGGCTGTCACTCTCGATATGAGCCAAATTAAAAAAATCACCATAGCACTTCATCTCTCTAAACCATACGGGTTAAAACGAGTTGTATTTGCCCTTTAATGTTGTGAGTTTCCTTAACCGAATACCCTTGTGATTTAGCTTTTTCAATCGCCTGTAAGCGGGTTGCCTCTACTCTTTTTTTGCGTTGCTCTTCTAATCTAAGTCGCTCTTGTTCGGCAAGTTCTTGTAAATACTCTTGGTAGACAATGTCATATTCTTTACTCAACAAACTAAGAAACTTTTGCACAGAGAGGTATTCGCGTGATGCCATAGTTGAAGCGGTAATATGTCCGTTCATTTCATCTGAATCATGGCGTAATATCCAACGCCCTTGCTCAAAACGAAAATGCTGAATTCCGTTATAATCTTTTCGATTTGTAAAAATATCGCCAAGTTGTACACCGCCATTGTGCTTTAAAGACGTGATATTTGATGCATCAACTTTAAGCGGCTCGACACCTAGAACTGCTAACGCCTTAATCAAAACCGTTTCAATAGCAAAAGGAGTAGTCGTCTTAATTACTGCACTCATTAAGACCTCCCTTTAATGGTTTGGATGTGCGCTTTTTTAACCGCTTGCAATTGATGGTACTCGTCCGTTTTTTTTACCTCACCTACGACACCGTTTAACTCGAGTAAGTCCTCAAGCGCCTCCAAACAACTTTCACCTTTAAATCCTGCGGTTTTGGCTGTGATGGCTCCATCATCATCGATTGTGATCACTATTTTTTGTTCAGGCATCCACAGCCTCCTTATCACACACAATTTTCGCATTGAGACGAACCGCGTCTTTTTGGGCTTGTTCAAGCTGCTCTTTTTTGTCAATAACTAGATAGCGCTGTTGTTTATATTGGCGCAGCTCTGTTTGATTAGATGGTAATTCTTCAGCAGGCCACACAAATTTGACTTGATCTTTATTATCCTCTTTCAGCCCTAATTGTTTATCGAACGCATCTGAGGGGCGATTAGGCTTGTAAGTAAAAATTTCTCCATGAGCTACCAGCGCTTGCTCTGCTTGTTGATGTTGTAAATGGCTGTTCTCAAGCGCTTTTTTTGCATCTTGAATATCTCGTTCGATTTTCTTATTCGCTTCATCAACATTATTTAATGCTTGTGCAAAGGCTTGGCAGTGTTTTCTCCAAACTTTTTCTTTTATGGTGTTTTTCCAGTTTTTAGCTTGGAGTATCGTCATATTAGAAAGCGCTAGTCGTTTATCCTTAGGTAATAATGATGCTTGAAGTGCTTCATCAGTTGGTATGGCTAATTCTTCCAATTGTTTTTCATTTAAACTGGCCGATACCTTTTGCCAACTCGCCATAAAATTCTGTTCAGCTTGCTTTAGCGCTTCTTCGCGTGCATCATTCTTTTGCTTAAAACTTGCTTGTTTTTGTGCTGCAACGGCTGCCTTTTGGTCTAACTCTGTTTTTAACGTCGATTTTTTAGCTTCCCAGTGCTGGTGCTGTTTCGCTTCATCTAACTTTACTGAGGTCTCTGTCTTTCGCTGTTGAAGACCCTGATGAAAATTAGTGAGTCGGTTACGATAGGCTTCACGCTCAGCTGGCGTGGCCGCTGTCACTGACCACGCCTTTAACGCTTCAAGTTCTTTTTCGAATTGTTTTACCGACTGCCCTTGCCCAAGTAGAAAGCCTTTAATAAATCCTTTAAGCGAATCAGCGATGCTCTTTTGCTGTTGATTAATCGTATTTTGCAACGATTCAAGTGTTGACAAGCTTCGCTGCCAATCGTCTTCAGCGTGCTGCCAATCTTGATACAAAGCGTCTTTTTTTGCTTCCTGCGGGCAATATGGAGGATGGATTTTAACGCTAAAGTCCACGTAGTGAGCAAGACGGTCACGTTGCCATCGTGTCGCGTGGAGGGCAAGTTCATCCGCTGATTTAGCAAAAAAATCATCAATAGTATCAGTGTAAACATCATTTAAGTGCTCGCTGCTGAATTGCTGAACAGTCAATATACTTCGGGGCTGATCACCAAAGCGCACGGCCTGTTGTGACGGAATATCCCCCAAAATAGCATTGAGTTTGAACTGCCACGCAGCGTTATCATGTGCCAGCTCAAAGGCTTCGATCATTTGCTTACTTTGACTTGCAGATAACTTAAGGCACCAGTTGGTCACTGAAAAGTCAGGCGTATCAGGTAATAGCCAGTCACCATCATCTGAAAATAAGATATTGGGGATATTTGATTCTGTTAACGCCACACCATCATTTGCTTTACTGCCGATAAGTTTTGAATTCGTTGACAGTAATAGCCTTGTAGGTGTATTTAACGAATTGAAATCTGAGCCGCTCGCAGCCTTTAAGCTTGAGAACGAATCCGTTAAGCACGCTTGTAAGGTGCCATAAAGATGATGCGAATGATTGGCGACGATATTGCTATCTGGATTTACCACTGCTTTTTGCTGCTTATTATGCTCAAGGTATTCATAAGTTGCTTGCTCCCAAAATAACTTACAAAAACTGCGATAGCAGTCTTCTCGTTGCATAGGTTCCAGTTTAATGGCTTGTGACTGAGCTTGGTCATCAACAAACACATCATTGGTAGTCAACAAGAAACCGTGCGCTTGGAGAGTAACATGATCGCGCAGCATCAAAGTTCCTTGCTGCTTAATACCAGTTCGGATCAAGCATCGGCCAGATAACATATCAATCGCCGTCTTACTTTGGGTTTCGTCACCTATTAACAGATAGATACGGACACCTTTATCGGCCTGATTTTGCAGCAGCTTAATTACTGTCAGGTCTTTTATTGATTCACAAGCAATTAGCACGGTTAAACGTGCATGATTGATGAATTTAGCTAGCCATGCGTTATCTATTCTGAGTAACGAATTAGATAATTCACTATCTCCAGATTGCTGGTAAAAAAAGTTGGACAGTGGCTGTTGTGTAAAATCTATTTGAAATCTTTCATTTCTGGTGGTGAGTTTAGCCATCATTCGACAACCTCCATGCTTTGTAACTCGCCGGCTGTGCGCCTTAATTGTTGCTGTAAAAATTGCGGAAGTTCAGATCGCTCTTTAGGAATAAAGGTAGGATACCCATCGATGAAGTAAGAGCCTTCTTGCTCTTTAATAAAATCAAGCCCACTAGTACACTCCCAACAAGTCACTTGGTTTTGGCCAATAAAAATCCAAAATCGCCCATGATTTTCATTTCTCTTTTCAATTATTCGCTTCTGCCAATTAGCAGGTAATATAGCTTCCTTCCCTTTTTGAGCCGCTAACGTTAACAACTGACCTTGCACATAACTAAAGCAACGCGCAACTGCGGCTAAGTTTCGATTTTGCCGAGAGGTATGCACATAACGATCTGAATAAATAACGGATTTCACATGCTCACCACCACTAAGTTGTTGCATTAGCTTAGTTAAATCCAGTGTATCTCCCTCAACTAAATTAATCGGCAAGTGTAATTTTTTGCTGTTTGAAGGTGTTAGATCAGCCAAAGCTGCAGTATGCCAGTATGCTTTAGGCTGCTTATTACGCGATAATTCTGCCAGTAAATTTTGTGAGTGATATAGCGGTAATTCATAGTGTTGCAATGCATCATGATCGAGCCAAGTCGCCTGCTGCTTAAGAGTCGATGCGCTTGGCTGGTATGAATCACTATAATAGTTATCTAACCAATGGAGATGCCAAGCTTTCGCATCTTGTTGGTTTATAGGCTTAATAGGTAAATTGGATGCTTCCCATTGGCTAAAGTTTCCAGTCGCTAACGTCAAATTACTTTGCGAAACCTTGTCTAACACAAATCGCTGTACCGCGTTTGCATCACGTTTAATAGTTTCCAGTTCCACTGCGACTCGTTGGCTCTCATGATGCCAAATGCCATTACATTTTTGAGCGATGACTTCCATCACGTCAGCAAAATGCTCATCAAACCCGTTCAGCGACATTTCCAGCTTAAACGGTTGGTTACCTCCTTTGTTGTTAATAAACTGCAAGGTCTCTATTTGCCCTTGTAACATTAAAGAAGAAGTGGAAAAACTCAGTTGCCAACTCAGCTGGATCGTCGCCTCTTTTTCTGGAGAGCAAATAACTTCAGGGGTTAATCCAGCAAGGCCTAATAAAGAGGGCTCCAACCGAGTGGAGGAACTTTGTAGTATTTCTTCCAAAACCTGAATATCAAGCGGCTGCTCAGTATTATCAAATTTAAACTGTGAGTTTTTAGCGTCGATCCCTTTCTTCCAAATTGTCTGCTTCGGTTCAAAAAAAGCCGTATCTCTTTGAATAAAAATAGGTCTTGTGCCAAGAAGAGGATCGCTTTCAGTATACCAAATATGATAAAAACCTCGCTCTTGGGTGTTGAAGTACCCACTCGCTTTCACTTTTTCACCCAAGGAGGTTAATACAGCACGGGTTCTATCCCACAGTTTTTCCTTGCTTAAATAGTCGACAAGCCTATTAGGCATTTCTCTATGATTATTCTGCACTGCCGTCAACAGCGAAACTAAATCAGGTCGCTTACGAAAAAAAGCCAACTGAGCAATCATAGGATAGCGCTTTAGCGTGACCGATCTTTTCATTGTCAAAGAAAAAGACCTAGCATCAACGTCGCTGACGTGGTTTTGCGACTCTAATTTAGCTGACGCTGGTTGTTTTTTATTTTTAGCCACTAACTTTACTTCCCCTGTATTTTGAAATGCGTTTGCTATTTGTAGAGCTATTAGTCTCTAAGGATTGCGCTGAATTCGCTAAATTTTTCAGCTCTTCTGTGCGTGAGCGGTTGCTGAAGTAATCATGATTACCAGCAATAACAAGTTGATATCTGGCTCGAGTAATGGCTACGTTGAGTCGATTAGGCGAATCCATAAAACCATCACGATGCGTGTTCACCATGGATAGAAAAACGACATCAGCTTCTTGCCCTTGAAAGTAATCCACCGTTGCCAACTTAATGGCTATGCCTTTGTAATTAAAACGAGCATAACGGCTTTGATTTCCTGGTAACTTTTTCAATCCATCGCGCAAGGCTTTTTCTTGTCCTTTGTAAAAAGTCAAGATGGCCACATCGTATGGCTCATTTTTTTTATTTTTCGCATTATCTTCAGCCCAATCACAAAAAGCTTTTAGCTCGGCCACTACTGCTTCAACTTCTTGAGGGTTACTATTGCCTTTTTGAGTCTGACCATTCACATTCAACCAGATATTGCGCGAAACATAACGTGAATAATCCCAGTCACGCGCACTGGTGGTATATTTACCATCAACCAAAACACCTTGGGGATAAAACTGTGTTCGTGGGAACTTAGCTATCTCAGGGTGCATACGATGCTGATAAGTTAGTGTGGTGTGCCGCTGTTGTTTTTCGGATGCAGTAAAACCTTGGTTGAGGGTGGTAGGTTGATCTTTCCTGCGCTTCACTAAACCATCGCCAGAGAGTGCCTCTAATATTGATGGAAAAGCGATATTTTTCACCATGTGAATACGGCCATCAACATCAATAGATTTTGGAAATAGGCGCTGTAATGTCTCTTCAAGGTAGCCGGTTTTTCGCTTTTGGTTCTGTGATAAACGCAGCCAATATTCTCGCTCTAGCCGCCAACAGACTTCCTCAGACCATTTACTACTGCTAAATCGATCTAACAATTCGCTTTGAATATCAAAGCTATTTGAAATTTCGCTATTTTTGATTTTAAAAGCTTTGGTATTTATACCTTGGCGATAATATTGACTCGCATGTTGCGTTCGCCACCAGCCTGAGTGTAAGACGATACAGTCTTGCGGAATGAGAGGTTGAATATCATCCAGCCAAGTTTCATCAACAAAGCAAAGAGTAAACTGATAAAAATGCCATGGTTGTGCCTTAATGTCTTGAACATCTTTTACCCATTGAGGATCATTTGGTAGGCGCCTAGAAGGAATCACAAGGATATTATCCAAACCTGCGCTGAGCTGTTTTTGCTGTTTTCTATGAGTCACTTCTTGCTTTATCGCACTTATAACCCCAGAAGTTAAAGGTAGGATCATAGGCTGTGAGTAAGGTGTTTCTTTTGAGCCTCTAAGCTCTTCCAACAAAAAACACGCACGCTGTACATCTGCTGACAGGATTTGCGCTTTGCTCTTTCCTCTAGCTGGCGTGATCATCAAATTGTCCAGATTCGCAACGATTTGTTCTCGGTCAGTAAATGGTGACAATTGACGAATGTCACCCACTAAGACCCAGCGCTTTGCAAAGCGAGCAGGAACTAAAAACTCCTGAAAAGTCGTTTTACTGCATTCATCGATAATCATGACATCAAACGGTGGCTCCCCCGCATCTAACACTATGTCCCTATCATTAAATAAGCGCAGAATACCGATTGTGGTGCCGCAAACCAGATTGGATGAATCAACCATGAGCTGCTTACTTATTGAGGAACCACCTGCCACTGATTTGTATTGGTTTAGTAAGTTATCGAACTGAAACTCTTCAACACCCGTCGCATTGCTCTCATCACCAACTCGCAGGGGATGTATTACTTGACTTAAACTCTGACTTTCTTTAACTCGCTCTAGTACATTATTAATGGCCGCATGAGTGGATGCTGATAGCAAGACTCGCTTACCCTTAGTCACTAGTTGATAAATGAGCTCAAGAATAGTCGTTGTTTTTCCTGTCCCAGGCGGACCATCCAAAATGGTAAAGTCATTACTTGCTAGCGCTTTACTCACAAACTCACGCTGTTTATTACAACCATCAAAATCTGGGTCTGATAACACTTGCCACTCAACCCCCTGTTCAGGTATTGGAGTCACGTCAGGCCATAGAGTCTGACTTCGCTCTTGTAATAACTGAATAAGCGGCCAATGCGCCTTTGCTGGGCGACACATCAATTGGTTCAGCGCCTCTTTTTGCCGGCGTAGTTGACTGGTATCGACACTGATGCGGATCTCGCGATTTTTACCATTTGAATTTGGATATTCACTCTGGTGGTTTTTTTTAGCTCGTTGATTTCGAGCTAATAAAATTTGTCGCTCTTCCGGTCGCGCTTTTAAAACTCTAAAACCCTCGTCATGTTTGCGCTGAGTAGCATCGAGAATTTTGCTGTTTTGATTGTCGTCAAAAAAATAATCGAGATCCGATTTTCCTGTATCATCTGAACCGATTTTTTCGAAAAGTTGAATCCATTTTTCTTTATTCTCAATTTGAGTCACTTGCCACTGTATTTCTGGAAAAGCAAGGCAGCTAATTTTTTTTATCGCAACACGTTGCTCTTCATTTATCCTTTCAAGGACAACGCTGTTCTTTTCAGTTGAAACTACCCATGAGTCAACATTTAACGTGAGATCCTCAACGCTAAAGTGACTCACGCTCAACTCAGCTAATGCCTTATGAGTAATATCGTTAAGTTGGCATGCATTGATAGCTGGCCGCTCCAGAGAGAACACCAACCAACCTTGTTTATTGCGCTTGATGGACAAGGATTTGAGCGAATTCTCATCA
>PBYL01000313.1 GCA_002729595.1 Thalassovita sp.
CCATCAGCATTTTCAATCTCAAAGCTAAATTCATTAATACCAGATTCAGGAGTATCGTTGGATCTTGATACATTAATTACTTCTGGAATATTTCTTAAGTCTTGTTCAAAAACATTCAGCTGATTACGGATTATCGAATCTCTTACATCTATAAATACAAGGTCTTTCTTTGTAAATCCTGTATCCATTTCTCGTACAAAATTAAGTTGGTCGATTACTACCAATGTACAAATGATTAGCACGATTGAAATGACTTGTTGTAATACAACCAAGACTTTGCGGATTGAAATATGCTGTTTTGGCATTACAATTTTCACACTTTTTAAAACCGAAGAAACTTGGAAAGAAGAAATGTAAAATGCTGGGTAAATACCAGAAATAATTCCAATGAGTATACCAAGCAAAAGCAATGTAATGAGCTCAGTAGGGCGATCTATAAAACTGAAAGATAGGTTTTGCTGTGTGAGGTAATTAAAGGTTGGAAAAATTACACTTATAAATGAAATGGAAAGAACAGCGGCTAATAGCGAAGTAAGAATTGATTCGGCTAAAAACTGTCTTCTAATACTGTTTATACCAGCACCTAAAAATTTTCTTATACCAACTTCTTTACTTCTGATTAAAGACAAACTCAGCGAAAGGTTGGTATAGTTAAAGCAAGCAACAATTAATAGAAATACGCCAACAATAGAGAAAATATATACGTTTTGCGCACTTCCATGCGGATGAGGCTCCCAAATATATTCTTCTGATAAATACACAGATGTAATAGGTTGGAAGATAATTTCGGCAGTGCCATTCAAGTCGTCGAAGGTTTCCTTCATGTACTTATCAAAAAACGGTTGCCAATTATCATTTACGTCTGATGGTTTAAAGGTCGAATTGGTTCTTACATAGGTATAAACATGCGCACCATACCACCATTGCTCTGTTTCATTAGAATTAAAATAGGTTTGGTAGGAGATGAGTACATCAAATGGAAGGTGAGTTGGTTTTGTTATATCTTCAAAAACACCAGTAACAACCACATCGGCACCTTCTTCTAACAGAATACTTTTGCCTATAGCAGATGTGTCTCCAAAGAGGTTTTGCGCAATGCTTTTTGCAATCACAATGTTTCCGGGAGCCTTTAATGCAGTTGCTGGGTCACCTTCAATTAAAGGAAGTTGAAATACTTCGAAGAAAGAAGTATCTACTACATATGCATTGTTAGAATGAGTAAACTGGTCACCATTCCACAATAAACCTTTATGTGTACGCAATCCGTTGTAACCAAATAACTTCACTGCATGCTCAATTCCCGGATACTCATCTACCAATGTTGCACCCATTGGTCTTGGTGCATTTGAGTAAATATGTTGACGTCCGCTTATGGTAAAATCCGCTGAGATGCGGTAAACATTTTCAGCTTCTGGTATATGTTTATCGTAACTCTTTTGGTGCTTTACATATACATAAATGAGAAAAGCGAAACTGATTCCTAAAGTCAATCCTATCAAATTTATAAAAGTATAAACTCGATTTTTGAGCAGATTTCTAAGCGATATTTTTAGAAGGTTTAGATTCATAATTGTTGAATGATCTTATTGATTTTCTGCTAAAAAAGGATTTCCTGAGGTCTTAAAAGACTTAAAATTAATTTGAGACGAATTATTTTGAGCAATTTTTATGGATTTAATCCTTATTAGACTTTTTAAACTGAGTAGGAGTCATGCCGGTAAATTGTTTAAATATTCTATTGAATGATGCTTTTGAATTAAAGCCCGCATCATAGGCTAATTCCATAATAGTTGCTTTGGCATCAGTTGTTGGTGTTGTCATTAATTGCTTAAATTCTTCAACTCGGTATTCATTCACAAAGTCGTTGTAGTTCTTGCCCAAATTGTTGTTGATGAAGTTTGAAAGTTCTGTTGATTTTATTTCTAGTTTACTGGCGAGATCATTCAATGTTAAATCGGGATTGAGATATACTTTTTCTCTAAGAATCGCATTTTTCAACTTGCGTTTAAGCTCTTCTTCGTAATTAATGGCTTCATCTATTTGAATAGCTGCCAACTGTTCTTCTAAATTCTTTTTTGGTATTTTAATATAAAAGCTAGAAAGTAGAATGAAATAAACACTCAAAATTAAATGGAAATACAGCATGTAACTTTCGACATTCTGTAAGAAAATCGGGAGTATGACTCTTGATGAAATAACTACAATTAATCCGATAAAAAGTGCATCTAGATAATGAGCATCCCAGTATGCGGCTTTTTTCAGTTTAGATGTTTCGTAGATACACCACCAACCATAGCCAACAGTGGCAAGCAGGTAAACAAAATCGAATACACCTTCAACTTCTGAAACTGATCTAGTGAAATAGAGCAATAACCAAACAACAGGGAAAATTAAGTGAAACAATAAACTTTTTTTAAATACAAACTCTCTTTGATGAGAAATGAGGTATAAGAAGAAAGATGGCCAAATAAGCAGATTGGAAATTTCTAGTATCAAACTATCAATTAGAATAGTTTTATTGAGTAAGCTGATTGATAGAAATATACTTGTTGTTGCTAAAAATAGGCTTGCTGCTTCGTGTCTTAATCTAATAACAATGAGCAAGCTATTTACCAACAGATAAGAAGCGATGCCCAATAAAATCATTTCTAAATATGCTATGTTCTCTCCAGCAACCATTCTGCTAAATAAAACAATATTTAGAAAAACTCAATTTCTCTATGGGTGATGCTGAATGGTGGTAGATGAATTGTGTAAGTATAATCTCAATTTTATTTTGTGTCTAGTAGATAACGGTACTGATTCTCTAGCTCTTTCAATCGGGCATCAAAAGCACTAAAATCTTTTTTAGTAAATAACAATTTGCCATTAGAGATTGCAAATTCTAATAATTCTATAAAGCTATTTTTATATACATCTCGTGTTAGGTAACCTGTTTTAGTTTGTCTTACAAACCTAGTTCCGTGCGTTCGACCATACATGTCTTTATAACCAATTGTATCGCCATTATGGAGAAAGTATTGAATTTCATAAGTTTCAAAAATATTATTTGTTCTATTCAGGTTCTTGCCATTGATAACCAAAGTGGACAAATTATCTGCATAAAATTCTAATTTGGTGAAATAAGCACAATAACATTCTTCAATTAAAAATGATGGCATTTCTTCTACTAACAAAATTGTATCTCCATATTGTATTTCAGTTACCATCATATCATCAATCGGTAACCAATTGATATTCAGTGTATCATTATGTTTTTTTAGTTTTGGGAAAAAGTTTTTAACATTAATGCATTCTTCAATTACTATAGCTTCTAAACTCCAAATGCTATCTCGAACATTTATTAATTTGAGAATGCCTTCTTTAGGAGTTCTATTTAATGAATCTGGAACTCTACTTATACAATGGTAATCATACGAGATAGGCTGCACTAAATCTTTTAAGTAGTAATATTCATCATCAAAACTAATCGCCACTTTAATATATGTAGTATCAGAATTACTTTGTGCAAAATTGGTTAAATGAAGTGTTATGCTTATGAAAAATAGGAATATGATTTTGTTCATGAATATCTAATAAGTGCTGCTTTTTTTAGCAATTTCAAGCGTGAAATTTACTCCTTTTAAGATATATTAAAAAGCCTATTGATTTTTTCATATTTACTTTGGTTTTTACTCATTCCGTAATGAGTCTATAGGGTTTAAAAGCGCAGTTCTTATGGTTTGGGAAAGAATGGTGATTATGCCCAAGCAAAACATGGTTAAAAAACTCAAAATCAGAATACTAGCGCCAATTGTAATTTTATAGGTAAATTCCGTAAGGATTAGATTGCCTAAAAAATAACCAATGGGCAACGCGATTAATCCGGCTAATAAAAGTAGGTAGATAAACTCTTTAGAGAGTAGCAGTACGAGTCCAGATGTATTTGCGCCAAAAGTTTTTCTAATGCCGATTTCTTTTACTCTAGCATTTGAGCTATATAAAACTAGCCCGAGCAAGCCGATGCAAGAGACAAACATAGCAGCAATAGAAAATATTCTGATTATCGATAGGTCTTCAGGATAGGAGAGACGCTCCGCAAGTTCATCTTCATAAAAACTGTATTCGATTTTTTGCTCTTCAAACTTTCTATTTTTATTCCAGATGTGCTCAATATATGCTTCGAGTTCATCAGCTTTTTCATTATTATCATTTCGATATTTAATGTTTAAAAACTTGAAGTTCTTTGGTGAATATCGAAGCCCCATTTGTCCAATAGGATGTTTTAGCGATAAATAATTAAAGTCTTTTAATACGCCTGTTATTTGCAGATTTAAAGTGTCGTTTACAATGAGCGTTTTGCCTATTGCTTCAATGGGTGAGCCAAGATTTAAAGCTTTTAATGTCTTCTCGTTTACAACAATGTATTCTTCATTTTGCTCAGATGCTTCTGCTGGAAAATTCTGCCCTGCAATTAGATTGAGGTTCATATTTTCTATAAAATTATGATCAACAAAATAGCTTAAAAAGCCAACAGACTCATTTTGATCTAGCTGTTTTATTTTTCCATCGTAACCCATAGAAACCAAGTTTGTGGAGGTGGCAGATACTTTTTCTATGAGTGAATGTTCTTCTAATTGGCTGGCAATGGTGCTGTAATCACCATCTTGTAACTTGAGGTTTATAATGTTAGATTTATCAAATCCGTAGTCTGCTTTTATGAGGTATTGGGTTTGAAATTGCATTACAAACAACACAATTATAAATACTAGTGAAAAGCAAAATTGGCTAAGCATCGCTACTTTTCTCAGGTTGATGCCTTGCAATGAACTTGTATGTTTATTCGACCTAAATACATTGTTGATAGATTTTTTTGAGAAGATAACAGCAGGAAATAAACCGGCTAATACACCTACCAGAACACTAAATACAAAGAACAGAATACACAGCTCTACATTAATTTCAATCTCTTTTAGCAAATGTGAAAACTTGGGTTGCAAAGACAAGTAATACATTAAAATAGAGCCGAGTAGCAGGGAAATAAGCGATATTAAAATCGATTCGGTTAAAAATTGTACGAATATTTGATTTGATCCCGCACCCATGGTTTTTCTAATTCCCACTTCTTTGTTTCTTTCCATTAAGGTTACAATGGATAAATTGGTGTAATTGAAACAACCAATAGCCAGTATTACAATGGCAATAATTGAGTACATTAATATTCCGCTTGCTGAGATTCCTATAAATGGGTCGTATAAGAGCTTTATTGGAAGTATGTTAGTGATTTTTTGTAATTGAAATGAACTGCTGATATTTTTATTCTCAAAAGTTTCAGAAGGAATAAGTGATGATATTTTGTCCTGAAGTACTTTTGGATTAGCATTTTCATCCAATAAAACATAGGTGTAACACTGACTGTAATTTGACCAGTTATTGATGTCTTCCTCAACTTTATTTGCTGTTATGAGCGATTGTAGCGCTTCAATCGAAATATAAAAATCGTAATCTATATGTGTTTTAACATTTGAGATGTCAATCACCCCTGATACTACAAAATCACCAAATTCTTTATGAGTTAAAACATTACCGATTGGGTTTTTATCATCAAAGAATTTTAGCGCAGCTTTTTGAGTAATTACAATTGAACGTGGATTTGAAAATGATTTATCCCTTTCCCCATAAATCATTTTAAAGCCAAAAATCTCTAAAAATGTTTCATCTGCAAACACACCATTTGCTTTCACTTCTTTTCCATTAAAAGACAGTGAAGTATGGTTTAACTGTCTATGTGGAAACAATCGAACTCCCTTTTTGCATTCTGGATAGCTTTCGATGGCAGCGGGTAAAATAGTAAATGGAGACCTTGCGATTTGTTGAGATTGCGTGTTTCCTTTTAGCAAGGTGGTTATTCTATAGATTTGCTCATAGTCTTGATGGAAAGTATCAAAGTTTTGCTGATAATTTATTACTGCAATTAGAAACAGGCCAATCGACATTCCGATAGACAAACTAAAAATACTGATCAGGGTAATTAATTTATTTCTGGTAAGATTACGAATAGCAGTAATGATGTAATTCTTGAGCATTTGAGTATGTTTTAGATGATGATAGCAAAGCTTAAAATTTAGCTCAATAAAAGTGGCCTCAGATAAATATACTAATTTACTGTTACTAAATGCCAGTTTGAAGTTGAAAATATGATAGGGGGGACTATAGTGATTTTAATGGTCATGAAGTTTTAAGGCATTCCATTCTCAACCTTTTCTTTAATTTGGTTGAGTGTTCCTTTTAGAGAAATAATACCATTCGCATCAATTAGATAATACACAGGGATAAAAGAGACATCAAAACTTTTAGCAGTGGCACTGTTGTATCCTTGAAGATCGCATACATTAATCATTTCAATAATGCCCGCTTTTTCGATTCCATTTTTCCATTTAGATTCATCAGTATCAAGAGAAATATTGATGATAGTAAGATTTTCAGTATTTGACTCTTGAAGCTTTAATAATTCTGGAGCTTCTTTGATACAAGGTGCGCATGTGGACGACCAAAAGTGTAACAATACATTTTTACCCTTTAGGCTTTCGAAATTATATTTTTGACCTTCCAAATCTAATAGTTCAATTTCCGGAGCTGGTTGGTCAGCTTGCAAGTTGCCAGCTTTTCCCGACTTTTCACCAATTTTGAAACCTAGATATGATTCTTTTATACTGGAACTCAATAGATTATAATACGATTGAAGTGTTTCAAATTGTAGTAGGTTATTTCTGAGCAAAAAATCTATCACATTAACAGAAACATATTGACCGCTATTTTTTTCAATAATCTGTTTTGTGTCTGATAAAAATGTGTGGTAGGATTTCTTTCTTTTTTCTAACTGTTCTGCTGAATCATTTTGTGACAAATTTTGAATGGTGTTGTAAAAGGTTTTCCATGTAGTTAAAAAATCAAAAAATGCATTGTTATTATTCGGGTCTGAAATGAAAATCGGATTATTCGGATATTCCTCATCAATGCTATTTTCACTTACAACTTTGTAGCTTTCAAATTTTATATCTGTCAATTGGTTGGATAGTATTAGTTCTAATGGTCGGGAGTTGTTATAACCATCCACAATAAAATGAAACAAAGTTGGGTAAGTTAGTTTAACTTCATAAGTCACTTTTCCATCATTAATAAACAGTGTATCAGCAAATGCTTTCTGTGTATTTATAAGAAATACTTTTCCTGATACTATATCATTAAATTCGATCTTAAGAATAGGACTCGACTGAGCTGCTATTGATAAGAAAATCAATAGGTATGTTAAAATGGATGTTTTCATTTTCTAAATAGTTTACAGCTGTAGCTTAAAAATAGATACTAATTAGGTAATGTGTTTTATTCACCAAAAGGAGGTATGGAAGGGTGTTTTATTGTTTGGTTTTTTAGAAAAGGGGTGTTTGGTTGGGGTAATGCTTACTTATTATAAATAAAAAAGAACAAATTCTAAACTAAAGTTAAACTTGAAAAATCTCTCTGAAACATTTTTATTTGCAGGCCTAATTATTAAAATTCTTAACCATCTATTAGTCAAATTTTAAACTAACTCTAGCAAATCAGTGATCATCACATTATTAGATATTTTTATTCTTGCAGCTTTGTTACAAGGTGTTTTTATGGGAACATCTTTAATAGTTTCTCGATTTTTAAAAAACAAAGCCAACAAATTCCTAGGTCTAACAATTATCACAGTTACATTTCTGACATTTTTGGGC
>PBYL01000314.1 GCA_002729595.1 Thalassovita sp.
CCTGAGTATCAAAAGGTGTTAATAGAACTAAGAAAAGAATTACAAGAACATGAGAAAGTGATGCCTGATCTTAGTTTTTATCCAGAACCTTATTTCTTAGCAGGAGGAATAGATAATCCGGTAAACTTTGGGCAGAAAAATAAAGGAGACATATCAGCATTGATTGATGTTGCAGATTTAAGTTTACTCACTTTTGAAGAAGCTAAAAAAAGTATTGAAACTGCTTTAACTTCAGACAATCCTTGGAAGCGCTATTGGGCACTCATTGTATGTAGTTCATTTGGAAAAGATGCGATTGAATTTACCAGCAAAGCCAAAGAGATTTTAGAAAGTGATGAAGAAAATTTAGTAAAAGTAAGAGCCGCAGAGTTTTTAGCATTAAATACAAATCAAGATGTTAGTAATGAGCTTTTAACTTGCATTAAAAATGCAAAAACAGAATCGGAGGCTAATCTTATCTTAAATACAGTGACTCTTTTAAAAGAACAGTGTAAAGACTTTTCAATTAAGATTCCAAGAGAGTACTTTAAAGAAAGTTGGCTACAAGGAAATGGAACAGTAGTAGGCAGAAGAGTTGATTACATTAATGAATAAATCTAACCGAAATCCAAATTTCCCAGAGTCAAGGTTATAACCTAGTAGGGGAGTATTAAAAATGAAAATGGATTTTATATATATTTTGAATACATATAAAATCCATTTTTTATTGGTCTCAGAAATGGGTTCAAAACCCTGTACTTTCAGTGCAGAGTGGTTTAGTTCTAAAAGCAATCTGAGCATATTAGAAATAAATTTATGTTACTTATTCAAGTTATTAAATCTATATACTCCTTCTAAACTAGAATTAGAATTAATTTTATCACCCAAATCTCTTATTAACCCATCTTTTAAGCTATAAACCCAACTATGGATATAAGGGAATTCACCAGCATCCCATTCTTCTTGAATAAAAGATACTTTCGCTAAGTTTCTAACTTGTTCTAGTACATTTAATTCAACAAACCTATCAAAGCGTTTTTCTTCATCTTTTATCTCATCTAAAGCAGCTTCATGCTTACGATAAACATCTTTGATATGTAATAACCAGTTATCTAAAAAGCCAAATCTATCATTGCTCATTGCAGCTTTTACTCCTCCACAACCATAGTGACCACAAACAATAATGTGCTTAACTTTCAAAACTTTTACAGCATAGTATACCACACTTAATAAATTTGAATCAGTATGTACTACTAAGTTTGCAATATTACGCTGAACAAAGATTGAACCTGGTAATGCGTTAGTAATTTCAGTCGCAGGTACACGACTATCAGAACAGCCTATCCATAAAAATTTAGGTGATTGACTAGTGGAAAGTTTATTAAAAAAATCAGGGTCATGTTTTAATGTATTTCTAACCCAAGTTACATTTCCGTTTATTAAATCTTTAATAGTTTCAGCCATATTTTTTATATGTTAAACTTATACTAAAAAATTATTCTAAATTATACTTCAAAGCCAAAGAAAGGAATTCTCTAGCAGATTTAATAATTTTTCTCTTATTATAAGAGATACACATTTCTTTAAAATAAAGTGATTTACTCATATGAGAGTATAAGATATAAATTATCAGTATTCAAAGCTATTTATTCTTGAATTTACAAGATGTTATATAATGTCATACTGATGTAAACTACTGCTATATTTTGTATAGTTGAGGAAAAATACAAAGTATTAAACTTTAACCCCATCTTTAAAAAATGGGGTTATCTGATAAGTTTTTCTCATCCAGTTGTAAAGCTAAAATACCATCTTACAACTCCTATAATTAATAGTACGCCACCTTCCCATCTGCTTAATTTCCAATTGGTTCTTAAAAAGAAAAGCGTGAGTAATATCATTCCGATTAGCAGATAAAGATTAGATTTAACTTCTAAATCAACATGCATTTCTTGTATAATTCCGGTTAAACCTAGTACACCAAACATATTAAAAATGTCACTACCAATAAGATTTCCGATAGATAAACCATGGTGACCTCTTGAGGCAGCAGTAATAGAAGTAGCCAGTTCAGGAGCTGAGGTTCCAAATGCGACAATTGTTGCACCAATAACCCATTCAGACATACCAAAAACTCTTGCGACATTTATAGAAGAGTCTACTAGAAAATGTGAGCCGACCAATATTAAACACAAACCTAAAGGCATTAGAAAGTAATCTATTTTACGTGCTTTTTCTTTAATTTCTATTTCTTCTACAGGTTCTTTTTTAATAAATAAGAAACCTAAATAAGCAAAAAGCAATGTAAACAAAATTATTCCTTCAAGTTTAGTCATTGTTAAATCCCACAAAAAAATTGTGAGTAGGATTGTTCCAGAAAGCAGAAAAAAGCCATCTCTATAAACAAGAGATTTTGAAGAGTTTAGTGTACCTAATAGCGCAGTACCTCCTAGAATAAAGCCAAGGTTAAATATATTAGAACCTACCACATTGCCAATAGCAATATCGCCTATACCTTTCATTGCAGATAGAAAAGTTACTCCAAATTCAGGAGCAGAGGTACCAAAAGCCACAATTGTAAGCCCAATCACCAATTCAGGAATTTTGAGTGAATTGGCAATTCTAACAGAAGAATCTACAAGCCAGGTTGAGCCTTTGGCCAAAGCTAAAATACATACTACAATGATTAATATATCTATATAAATATTCATTAATTTCTTTTTTGTTATAAGAAAAAAGCAGATTCCAAATAATTAGGAAGCCACTATTGAGACCATTTAAGTATATAGTTTCGATTAGTTAGAAGTAAGACTGTCAGATTGATGTGTTACAGAATCGTGTTGAGTTACGTTTTCTGCATTTATAATATCCTCTACTTGTAATGTGGAATCTTGATTTGATTCGATGTTATTAGTATTACTGCAAGAAGCAAATAGTAAAATACTAGATGTTGAGATAAATAATAAGAAATATTTATTCATAGCTGGTTGAGTTGAAATATTTTTCAGAAACAAAGCTAAGAGGCAATTCTCAAGCAAATCTAAAGATGTGTTTTGTCTTCAGAATTACTTGAGGTTTAAGTATTATTTTTGATAAAAAATATTATCTCATGAAAGTACTTATAGTCGAGGATGAAGCAAAGCTGTTAAATAATATACTCACCTATTTATCTAATGAAAGTTTTGTGTGTGAAGGTGTTGCCACATTCAGTGAAGCTAAAGACAAAATAAACTTGAATGATTATGACTGCTATGTGATAGATATAATGCTAGATAAAGATAATGGGCTACAACTTATCGAACATATTAAGCAACTCGAAAAAGAAGGTGGAATAATTATAATTTCTGCCAAAGACTCGCTTGATGATAAATTACTAGGACTAGATATTGGTGCAGATGATTACCTTACAAAACCTTTTCATTTATCAGAGCTGAATGCTCGTATAAAAGCAATACTTAGACGAAGACAGAATAAAGGTTTCAAAAAAATGGCATTTGAAGAAATCGTAATTGATTTAGATAGTCATGAGGTGAATGTAAACAACATTAAAATAGAGTTAACAACGAAGGAGTATCAATTGCTTACATATTTCATTATAAACAAAAATAAAGTACTTCGTAAGCAGTCCATTGTAGAACATCTCTGGCCAGATGAATATGATTTCTCATCGTACGATTTTATTTACACCCATTTAACTAATTTGAGAAAGAAGCTGACCCATGTAGGTTGCAAAGACTACATCAAAACGATTTATGGTTTGGGGTATAAATTTTCAGCAGACAGTGTTTAAACTCTATAATTAATAAAAAGAGCTATATGAAGCTTTTACAACGGACACTCATTTATTATCTATTTATCTCTATTCCCACTTTTATAGTAGGTAGTGTCGCCTTTTATTACTTTTTGCAGTATGTAATTGTAGATCAAGTTGATGAGTCGCTTAGGCAAGATAAATATGAGATTATAAATTTTGTAAACAATAATAAAAATGATGTTACAGAACTTTATAAGGCCATCAGTTGCACCTATTTTTTAAAACCGATTGATGGAAATATCAATTTGATAGATAAATATTCATTTGTTCATGAATATGATAGTATAGAGATGGATTTACAACCTTATAGAGAATTAAAAACTTCAATTCTTATAAAGGAGAAAAATTATGAACTTACTATGAGAGAATCGTTTGTTGACAGCGATTCTTTAATGTTCAGTATTTTGTTTTTCGCTATATTATTATTTGGACTCTTAACCATAGGCATTACATTGATAAACTGGAGGGTATCTAAACGCATCTGGAATCCCTTTTATCATGTGTTGCGAGTAATAGCGGTTTACCAACCAGACAAGAATAATTCTTTTACCATAGATTCTGATAACATCGAAGAGTTTAAAATACTGATACAGGCAATTCAGAAAATGATTAAAAGAATTGATAAAGATTTTAATCAGCAAAAGAAGTTTATCGATCATGTTGCTCATGAATTACAAACTCCTATTGCTATAGCTTCCACACAACTGGAAGTTTTTATGCAAAAGGTAAAACTAAGTGACGAAACTGCCGAAATGGTTTCTAATATTGATAATACTTTATTGAGGTTAAAAAACATCAATAAAGCTTTATTGCTTTTATCAAGAATTCATAATGATCAATATTTGCAGAAAAAGGAAATCAATATAAAAGAAGTAATTCAAGAATACCTACAAACTCATCTTGATCAAATTTCAATACTGAATCTTTCATTGGATTTAGAAAAATGTGATGATTTAATAATTGAAATGAATGAAACATTGGCAGGAATCTTAATTGGTAATTTATTAAGCAATGCAATTAAACATAATTACCAAGATGGCAACATAAAGGTATATACGAAAAATAAGGAGTTGGTCATAGAAAACACAGGTAGCAAATTGAATATAGAAACAGATCAGTTATTTAACATCTATGTAAAAGAAAATAAAACAGAAGAATCTCTCGGTATCGGACTTTCAATAGTAAAAGAAATATGTAATACGTATAACTTTAAGATAGAATATTTTAATACAGAGCATGTTCATCAGCTTTCTGTTGCATTTCTAATACTTGAAAAAGCTTCCTCATAGTGTGTCCAATCTAAAATTCTTTTGTGTGAGATTATTTAAAGTTTAGTAAATTCAGCAAATGCTTATGAAATAATCTAATTGCTATTTAGCAGATTCTAACAAAATGAAATATGAAAATTGTATTAACTATTATCTTATCCTTGATGACTCAATCAATTATGGCACAACTAGAACCAGTAAAATCAGGAGCATATAAATGGGCAGATCATCCTGTAAAGACTGGCGAATTAAGAGAATCGAGAAGTATACTCGAAGGCGTATCCCCTCATTTAGAATATTTAGAAATCCATGCTACAACACAATTTCCTGGAGCTGAAGCGAGTACTGCTCATGCCAATAAAGATATTGAAGAATGTATCATTGTAAAAGAAGGTTTAATGAAAGTCACTCTTGAAGGGGAGGAACATATTCTTGGTGCTGGTGGTGTTTTTTTATTGATGCCAAAACAAATACATTCACTTCAAAATGTTGGCGATAGCAATCTAACCTATTATGTGATGAGGTATAAATCGAAAAAGAAAATGGATATAGAAAGAGGGATTGCTTCAGGTGGATCTCTAGTATTAAATGCAGATTCTCTCACATTTAAACCGAGTTCTAAAGGTGGTGGGCGAGCCTATTTTGATCGACCAACAGCCATGTGTGAACGATTTGAAATGCATGTTACACAGCTAAATAGAAAAGGGCCTAGTCATGAGCCTCATACTCATGTTGAAACCGAAATTATATTGATGATTTCAGGTGATACAGAGATGACTATTGATGGCAAAGAATACAAAGGGGCAGCAGGAGATTTTTATTTAATGAATTCTCAATCGCTTCATGGAATCCGAAATGTTAAAGAGGAACCTTGTTCTTACTTTGCATTTAAATGGAATTGATTGGAAGTTGGGGAGAATGTATATAGCATATTAAACAAAAAAACGAGGGGTAAATATACCACCTCGTTTTCATTATTAGAATCCAAAAATAGAAATTGAAAATTAGTTGTAACCTGGATTTTGCTCTAGATCTGCGTCTTTATTGAGGTTAATCTCAGTTTGTGGAATTGGCAATAGTAAATGATGTTCATCCAATCCATTTGTTGTTTCTATATTACCATCTGCACGAATTGAAGTACCATTTAAGGTGGTTGCTCTTTTGATTAATGTTCCTGTACGGATTAATGTCATTCTACGATTTTCTTCTGCTAATAACTCTCTTGCTCTTTCGTCTAGAATAAAATCGAGTGTAATATCACTAGCATCTACAGTAGAAGCATTTGCTCTTTCTCTTAGAAGATTAATATCGCTTGCAGCACCACTTGTATTACCTTGTTTAAATCGTGCTTCCGCCCTCAAGAGATAGGTTTCTCCTAATCTCATTAATATAAAATCTTTCCACATGCCATATCCGAAAGTATCTCTACTATCAAATTGCCCCCATTTAAGTGTATATGGAGTAAGTTTATAGACTGTGTCAGAGGCAAATATTTTAACGCTCTCACCATTACCTAAATCAAACTCAGCATCTTCTCCATAAGGAATAGCTACACCTCTAATCGCATCATATTTTGTGTCAGGATTATTGAAATAATGTTGACGGTGGATACTGAACTGAGAGTTTCTCATATCTCCATCTTCATACAAATTATATAAAACCCAATCGTTTAATCTAATTCTTCCTAAACCACGACCACCCAAAGTATCGATAGGAACCATACCTGTAATATCGTGATAAGCAGCACCCCAAACTCTTCTTTGTTGTGGGTAACCACTGCTACCGCCAGTTACATCAGTAGGGTTTTCTTGTTCCATTACCCAAATAGCTTCTGTGTTTCCTTCTGATCTACGTTGGTTTCCAAATAAAAACATATCAGAAAAGGCATCACCTTCTTCGCTACTGCTTACTCCATAGCGTTCAGTTACAAGACTAAAGTTTCCACTGTTGATAATAGCATCGCACTGCTCTTCTGCTTTAGCTGGCTCATCTGTTCTTAAATAATACTCAGCAAGTAATTGGCGAGCCATTGATTGATTTACCCTTGCTTCATAAGTTACTTCATTTATGTTTGGCAGGTTAGTTATAGCATAAAGAAGATCAGATTCTACTAAAGAATTTACTTCGGACACTGAGTTTCTTACAAAATCTGTTTTAGGAGCAGTTAAAGGTTCTGTAACTACCGGAACACCACCATATAAAGTAGCAAACATGTTATAAGCATAAGCTCTAAAAAACTTAGCTTCAGCATTATAAGCATTCAATTCTTCATCTGACATACCAATTGCTTCACCACCTTCAGCATTAGAAATTAATACATTGGCATTATTTACCATTTTAAATAAATAAGTCCAAAGTTTACGAGAACCTTCATCAGTTGAAGTAAGAGTAGAATAATCGAAATAAGGTCGAGCATTGCCATTAGATCTACCAGATGGTGCCCAAACGATGTCAGTTCCTAGCTGGAACATACCAAGAAGGGTTTGGTCATCTGTAGTGGTTAATAATGTGCTAAAGTGATTATGTAAACCTATTGCGGCAGCTTCAAAGCCCAATTGATCAGTAAGTGTTTCGGGTGCATAAGCATCTAATACTTCTTCGTCTAGAAAGTCATCGCTGCATCCTACAGAAAGTGACATAAAGAAAGTAATGCTAAATAAGAATTTTATATATCTATTCATTTTTTGAGTCAATTTGAGGTGAAACATTAAAGTGAAAGATTAAGACCTAAAGAGAAAGTTCTCACTAATGGATAGTTATTAGTCCATCCATCTGAACCTCTAGAGCTGTAAGACATCTCTGGATCCCAGCCAAACCAATCGGTGAAAGTGTATAGGTTTCTACCAGCAGCATATACAGTTAAGCTTCCAACACCCATTTTCTCCAATACTGTTGATGGGAAAACATAACTTAATCGCACATCTTTAATTCTTACATAACTGTAGTCTTCTGCAAACTGAAAACCTCTGTAGTTTTTATAAGCTGCTAATGATGGCCAGTAATTGTCTTGATTTTCTGGTGTCCAATATCCATAACCTTCAGGTAGGTTTCTTCTCCAAGCTTCATCAGCATAGGTTAAATCTCTGTTGCTGCGTAATCCTCCATGAGAAACCTGAACAAATACACTTAGGTGGAAATTTTTATATCTAAAAGTGTTAGTTAAACCACCTATCCATTTAGGGTCTCTTTGTCCGATTACAACTTTGTCATCAGCAGTGATTTGTCCGTCACCATCTTGATCTTTAAACTTTAGATCACCTGCTTGAGCTACCGGATCAGAAGCTTCAATATCTTCTCCTTCTTGCCAGATGCCTACTTTCTCGTAATCGTAGATAATTCTTAATGGTTGACCAATAAACCAAGCGTTGCCAAGATCGTCTTGTCCATCACCATATAAATCTAATAGCTTGTTTTTATAAGTTGAGAAGTTAAGGCTAGTTTGCCACTCGAAATCTGGTTTCTCTATATTTACAGTTTTTAAAGTAAGCTCAAAACCTACGTTTTGCATCTCTCCCAAATTCGCCCAAACATCGTCGTAACCTGTAATAGTTGGAAGGCTACGTTCTAGCAAAATGTCTTTGGTTTTAGTTTTATAAACTTCTACAGTACCACTTATTCTACTTTGGATTAGACCAAAATCTAAAGCAAGGTTAGCAGATGTTGTAGTTTCCCAGTTAAGATCGGCATTTCCTAATGTGTTGTATAAAACACCAGTTAAAGCAGTTCCTCCAAATGGTTGTTGTACTGTGCTAGCGATAGAAGCTGTTTGGTTTACACCAATTGCTTGGTTTCCAGATTGGCCAATAGACAATCTTAATTTCAAATTATCAACAACTTTTACATTGTTCATAAAATCTTCGTTGCTGATGTTCCAACCAAGTGCCATTGATGGGAATAAGCCATACTTGCTAGTATTGGCACCAAATGCTGAGTATCCATCTCTACGAGCTGTAAAAGTGAAAAGGTAACGACTATCGTAAGAATAGTTAACTCTACCCATTTGAGAAAGTAAAGAGTAACTGTTGCCTGCAGAATTATTAGAATGTGTATTACCTGCACTCATATTATAGTACAGTAAAGCATCATTAGTGAAATTCTTAGATTGTGCATCTGTGTAGATATAATCTACTTTTTGCGCACTGTACAAGGCTGTTACATCAAAATGGTGTTTCTCAATGTCTTTATTATAGGTTAAGATGTTTTCAATAACCCAGTTTGCGGTTTCCGAATTAGAAACATAAGCAGTACCACTTTGGTCGTTAGCTGCTCTACCGGTGTAAGTAGCATATCTATTGATATTGTAGATATATGAACCATTTAATCTGTATTTTAAACCTTTTACAAATCCGGGAGTAATTTCAGCATAGGCACTTCCAGTGAGGTTCTTTTTTCTATCAACTCTTTCTGTAGTTAATCCTAATAATGGGTTTTTAAACAATTGCTCTGGCTCCATTGGATAAATGATGTAATCACCATTTTCATCATAAGGAACAGAATATGGACTCATAGCAGTAGCTTCTAAAAAGTTTACTCTACCACCATCGTAGTTATTATCTGTAAAGAATGTAGAAGTACCAACTTTAAGAAAATCATTGATTTTAGCATCAATGTTAGTTCTAATATTTGTTCTTTGGAATTGATATCCCTTTACTACACCTTTCTGATCTAATCTACCTGCTGAAACATAATACTGTATGTTTTCTGTACCTCCAGAGATATTTAAGTTGTGTTCTTGTAATACTCCTGCTTGAGTCGTTTCGTCTAACCAGTCTGTAGTTACACCATTGTTGTAATTTTCAACTTCAGAAGCATTTGGTAAAATAGCCGTTTGTGCTAGGTTGTTCGCTTCCATATAGTCAGCATATTTTTGCACATATGCATCTGGGCTCATAGGAGTAAGTTTATGAGCGATACTTTCTACACCACCATAACCACTGTAATTGATTTTAGGCTTTCCTTCTGAATCTGCACCTCTTTTTGTAGTAATTAGAATAACACCATTTGCACCTCTAGTACCATAAATTGCTACAGCAGAAGCATCTTTCAAAATCTCGATAGACTTAATATCATTCGGGTTAATATCGTTGGTTGTACCGAAGAATGGAATACCATCTAATACGATAAAAGGACTTGTATTCGCATTAATTGAGTTTACACCTCTTACTTGAATTGTAGACTCACTACCAGGTACTGAAGAATTTTGGGTAATATTTAAACCTGCGGTAGTACCTTGTATGGCGTGCATCAGGTTTGTAACAGGTAGGTTAGTTAATCTGTCTTTCGGAACTGAAGAAACTGAACCCGTTACATCTGATCTTTTTTGCGTACCATAACCCACAACTACTACTTCTTCTAGTTGCTCCAAGTCTGGGTTCAAACTGATATCAATAACACTTTGAGAACCAATTTCAACTTCTTGTGTTTCAAAACCGATATAACTAAACTGGAGAATGGCATCGTCAGGAACATTCAAAGAATAATTTCCATCAAAATCACTGGTTGTACCAGAAGTGGTTCCTTTAACTAGAATTGATACACCGGGTAATGGTTCATTATCTTCAGAAGAAGTTACTTTACCTTTTATCAGGTTCTGAAAGTTTTCTAACTCTAAGATATCTTTCACCGCCTCTTCGGTATTTTCTTTCTCCGAAACAAAGATGTTTCCATTAATTCTTTTAAACTTGAGGTCTTCATTTTTAGAAATTTCTTGAAGAATTTCCATTAATGAGCTATTGTTAAAATGCGTTGTTAAGCGCTTTTTAGATATAGTTTTATCGTGATATAAAAAACTAAATTCGGTTTGAGTTTCAATGTTCTTAAAAACATCTTTTAAGGCCTGATCATTACAATCAAGTGTAATGTAGATTTTATCTAGACCAATATTTTGGCTTCTGCCTTCTTCTGCCAAAAGCATAGTTGCGAATATGCTTTGAAGAAAAATGCCATATAATGCAAACTTTGACATCATGTAAACTTGACGTATAATTTTCAATTTCATATTTTTAAAGTGTTTTATGGAAATTATTTTTTCATAACAATTCTGTTTTGCAAGATTTCCAGTTGCCGCTACCAACGAGATACTGGTTATTTTGCAAGGTTCCAGAAAGATCGTAGCCAGTTTTCTAAATAGGGGACTGGCTTTTTTTTAGGTTAACTAACTGGTATTCATCTGTTATTTATTTTAAAAAATTATTTATCTATGGTTACGGTATTCGATTTATGATCAATTTTAAAAGAAAACCCTGAAGAAAAACTAATGCCTTCCAATACATCAGCAAGTGTTTTTCCAGTATATTTTCCACTAAAATCTTTTACTTTATCTGGCTTGTGTTTAATAATAAATTCTACATCATACCAGCGTTCCAGCTTATCTATAATTTCTTCAAAAGTGGCATTCTTAAAGTAGATAATGCCATCTTTCCAAGCAGTAACCTCATTAACATCGAAGCTTGAGGTAATACTTTTGCCTGTTTCTTTTTTAAGCGTAAACATTTGGTTTGGAGAAAGTAAAACAGGCTGCTCAGCACTGTGTTGTACTATGTTATGAACTTCGAGTTTGCCACTCACCAACGCTACTTTTATTTCGCTTTCACTTGGGTAAGCATTAATATTAAATGAGGTGCCCAAAACCTTTGTGTAGATAGATTCTCCAACATATATCGTAAATGGTCTTGCAGTATCTCTTGCAATATCGAAATAAGCTTCACCTTCCAGATAAACTACTCGTTCATTTGGTGGAAAATTCTCAGGAATCTTCAGCCTGCTTTCAGAATTCAGTTTCACTACAGAACCATCTGGTAACTTAAAAAGGGTTTTTACTCCCTTAGGACTGTACTTAGACAGGTATTTAATTTCTTCGTTTGTTACAGCTTGTTTGGTCTGGAAATACTTTTCTTGATTTTTAAAAAGATAAACAGCAGCAATAATGAATATGATTGATGCAGCAATTTTAAAAGATAGGTTTAAATTCCAATAAGATGAATGAGGTGTATCTACCTTTTTATGCTCAATTCCTTTCAGAATTTTTTCTAGTACTTCACTGGTCTCTATTTCGGTTGGTTTGTACGAGTAATAAGTAATACCAAGCAAAATATCTTTCGCTTTTTGAATGGTCGTTACTTTCTCTGGATTATTCTTAAGCCAGTTATCCCAGAAAAAATCTAATTCTGGGGAATGATCAGGATTTTTTACCCACTCTACAAATAGAGTATCCTTTAAAAAATCTTCAATTTCGTAGTCTTTATATTCCATTTTCATATGTATTCAAACTACGAAAGCAAGAAAGAGCTAAAATGCCGCTGCTTTTTTCAGCTTTTTTTTAAAATAATTATAACTAACTGATTTACAGATAGAAATATTTATTCGATGATGACTGAGGCAATCGCAATTAGAATAATAATTAGTACCGCAAGGTCTGAAAATGTAATACAACCTCTTAGTGAATCAATAGCTTTGTAGATAAGAGAGCGTGCAGATTTTACTTTTGACATTCCCATTAGCGAAGCAATTTCTTGATATGAAAAATTCTCGTAAAAGAAATAGTATATAGCTTCTCTTTGCCTTTTGGGTAATTTATTAATGGCAGTGTTCAGCTTGGATTTGTTATAAGTTGCAGTTTCGTTACTTATGATCTGCATCTCTGGACTGGTTTGAACTTGAAAGGTTTTGAAATGGGTATCATTATCATAAAAGTGTAGCAAGCTGTTACTAGATGCTTTTGCCAATCTCCTTCTAAGACTTCTAAATAAATAAAATTTAATTGATGTGGTTTTGCAGAGTTTTTCTTTAGAACTTGATAGGTCGATAAATAATTCTTGAATGCAATCTTTTATAATATTGGTATCTTTGGTAAACTGTATACCATAATTGCAGAGCAAAGGAAAGTATTCTTGGTAAATGTATATTAAGGCTTTTCTATTGCCTTTTTTAAATTCTTCCCATATTTCTTCATCTACTTTATTTGCGAATAAAGCTTTAATTGTATGGTTATAGTTTTCTGTTAGTTCTGAACTAGCGTATGATACCTTCAATTTTCTCATCATTCATATATTACTAAGCTCATCTATTTTTATGAGCTTTATATTAAAGTAAATTTATTAAATAAAATGAAGATTAAAATTTATAAAGGATTTTTAAGGAATAAAGATTCTTATAGATAAGAAGCACTTATCTATTTTAAGATAAAATCAATCGAATATTCTGAGTTTAAGTCTATCCAAAATTTATAGATCATCAGGCGATAGTTCTACTGAAATTAACTAAATTCATTTTTAAAATGACTATACTAGATGATATAAATTTAGCAGTCCTTAACCCTATATTACTAGCATGAAACTCTATCACTTTTTACTTTTTATTACTTTACTTGGATGCAAAACTACCGATCAAACTTTTTCTTTTGGCGAAACCATTGAGCTTGCATTTAAAGGACCTGAAACTTCAGAAACCGCAAATGATAATCCTTTCTTAAACTACCGATTAGAAGTAGAATTTTCGAATGGTAATGATAACCAAACCATACGAGGGTTTTATTCAGCAGATGGCAATGCTGCAGAAAGTAGTGCCGAATCTGGAAACATCTGGAAGGTTCGCTATTTACCACCAACATCAGGAAAATGGACTTATAAAGCAAAGCTTTTACATGGTGAAAATATTGCTATCAATCTTAATGAAGATGCCGCTCAAATAGAGTTGAGTAATGAAAGTGGAGCGTTTGTAATTGATAAGAGAGGAATGACAAAAGAAGGATTGATAGGAAGAGGAGTGATGCAGGTCAAAAATGGCTATTTACAATTTCCTGAAAGCAATGAGTACATGATTAAAGTTGGCGCGAATAGTCCAGAAAATTTCTTGGCTTTTGCAGATTTTGATCAAACTTATCGGATAGAGGGAGAAAGTAGGGAAGGTGAATCTAAAACAAATTTGGAGATTCATTCTTATACAGATCATGTAACAGATTGGCAAAAGGGCGATCCAACTTGGAAACAGGGAAAAGGTAAAGGGATTATTGGAGCAGTAAATTACTTGGCTAGCAAGGGAATGAATTCCATTTACTTTCTAACTTTTAATACTACAGGCGATGGTAGAGATGTTTGGATGTACAATGATCCACAAGACTTTTCCCGTTTTGATGTGAGTAAATTGGAGCAGTGGGAAATACTATTCAAACACATGCAGGCAAAAGGAATTATTTTACATTTTGTGCTTCAAGAAACAGAAAATGAAACCCTTTTAGACAATGGAAATACTGGACCAGAACGCAAATTATATTTGCTGGAGTTGATTTCCCGCTTTGGCCATCACCCAGCAATTATTTGGAATATTGGAGAAGAAAATGGACCCAACAATTGGTCTAAAAGTGCTCAGACAGACGCACAAAGAAAAGATATGATTAATTTCATCAAACAAAATGATCCTTACAAGCATCCAGTAGTAATACATACACTACCCAATAATCCAGATCGAAATGAAGTGCTATTACCTTTACAAGACCTTCAAACCTTAGATGGTATATCATTACAAGATCATGCACCAAACGAAGTAAATGAAAGCATAAAGTCTTATAGAGAAGTTTCAAAAGGCAGATGGTTTGTTTCTATGGATGAGATAGGTCCTTGGCATACGGGAGCTTTGGCAGATACTGTTCCGGCCAATCATCAAACATTGATGCGTGAAGTGCTTTGGGGTACTTTACTTGCAGGTGGCGGAGGTGTCGAATGGTATTTTGGAGCCAAACAAACATATAATGATTTAACCTCAGAAAGTTGGAAAGTCCGCGATCACCTTTGGACAATCACCAATCATGCAAAGGTATTTTTTCAAACTAATTTGCCATATCATGAGATGTCGGCATTAGAAGGAATGGTGGATTACGGCTATGCATTTGGTAAGAAAGACGAAATCTATACATTTTATCTCTTTGCAAATCAAGCTCAATCATTAAACCTAACTGAAGTAACCGGATCTTATAAAGCACAATGGTTTAACCCAAACACAGGTGGAATGGTAGAAAATGCTGAAAATATCGAAATTGGTTCCATAGTAGAATTATCTGTTTCTCCATTTAAAAATTCAGATGTAGTTTTATTATTGAAGAGGAAATAATACTGGAAAGGGTGAATTATATAAAGGTTTTATTGATAGAAAGTCAAATCAACAAAAACGATAATTTATATGGATATATTTACTATAAAAGTAATAAAATTCTTTATTTATTTAAATTATAAGAATTATAATCTTATTTAGATTATATTTTATTATAAAAATAAAAGTGTGTACGAACAGTATTGAATTGATGCTATAACCACACAATGCTTGAATGGTACTATTCCAAAATCCAATATTTGGAAATTATCAGAAATTATGATTCTTTTATATAGTAGCCAATTTGGTAGCTGGAATAGAAGAATAAATATGAAAATTTGATAGATATCAATGATCAAGGTTTGTGGTATCAATTGAAAAATGGGAACGAAAAAGCCTTAGAGATGAACTATCAACAAAATTATCAGATACTATATAGTTTTAGCTATAAATTGATTTCCGATAAGAGTGCTGTTAAAGATGAGATACAAGAGTTCCATTAATGATTAAATGGGCAGGAGTTATTCAAGCAGAAAGATGGTTAGATGCCATAAGTACCCATAATTAAGTTTAAAATAAACTACACACATGAAAATCAAAAAGCTAATTTATTCCACAATTTTAGGCTTGGCTTTGTTAACGCTTGTAAAATGTAAGTCGGAAAAAACAGAAACCCTGCCAGCACCTCAAAGACCTAATATAATTTTTATTATGAGTGACGACCATGCCTACCAAGCTATTAGTGCTTATGGTGGTGAATTGGCTGAAATCGCACCAACACCCAATATCGATAAATTGGCAGATCAAGGGATGAGATTCAATCGATGCATGGTTACCAACTCGATTTGTGGACCTTCTAGAGCCACAATTCTTACAGGTAAATACAGCCATTTAAATGGTTTCATAGACAATACCATTGGTTCAAAATTTGATTTTAGCCAACAAACCTTTACCAAAGTGTTGCAAACAGTTGGTTATCAAACAGCCATTATTGGTAAATTGCATTTGGGTGAAACACCAACCGGTTTCGATTATTTTGATATTCTTCCAGATCAGGGTGACTACTATAACCCCACATTTATAAATCAGGATGGGCGATATAAATTAGAAGGTTATGCCACAGAAATTATTACAGATAAAACCATAGAATGGCTTAAAGGCAGAAAAGATTCGGAGCAACCATTTATGGTAATGATGCAGCACAAAGCTCCACACAGAGCTTGGGAGCCAGGACCTAATGAATTAGGCATGTATGAAGATGTTACTTTTCCAGAACCAGAATCACTTTTCGACGATTATTCTGGTAATAGAGATGCTGCTGAGTTAAATAATATGACGATCTCTAAAACGATGTATATCGATCGGGATTTAAAAATGTCTGATGAACCTAGAAGAGGATTAAATGAGCAGCAGTTATCACTTTGGGATTCAGTTTATAAGCCAGTTTTAGATGAGTTTAAAAAGACCAATCCGACAGGAGAAGACTTGGTTAGATTTAAATATCAGCGATATATGAAAGATTACCTATCATGTGTTTCAGCGGTTGATAAAAGTGTAGGGAAAGTACTGGATTACCTAAAAGAAAATGGACTAGAGAAAAACACTATTGTAGTATATACTTCAGATCAAGGGTTCTATTTGGGCGAGCATGGTTGGTTTGATAAAAGATGGATGTACAAAGAATCTTTACGCACACCATTACTAATAAGGTGGCCAGGAGTTGTTGAAGCAAAAACAGTTAATAACGATTTGGTTTCAAATTTAGATTTTGGAGAGACTTTTCTAGATATAGCAGGAGCTGAGATTCCAGCAGAAATGCAGGGTAAAAGTATGTTGCCAATATTAAAAGGTGAAAAACCAAACGATTGGAGAAAGGCACATTATTATCACTATTACGAGCACCCATCGGAACACAATGTAATGAGGCATTATGGCATCACAACAGACAAATATAAACTCATACATTTCTATTATGATATTGACCACTGGGAATTGTTCGATTTGGAGAAAGACCCAGATGAAATGCAAAATGTGTATAATGATCCTGATTATGCTGAAATCCAAGAGCAATTACACAAACAATTAGAAGAACTCAGAGCAGAATACAAAGACAACGATTCATTAAATCAGCAGTTTATCGAAGAGTATAATGAAAAGGTAAAAGAAAATCCATTAATTGAATACTGGAAACTCGCACCAGATGAAATGCAAAGGTTATACAGAGAATACATGCAAAAGCAAGGTGAAAAATAGTTTGTAAATTGATTTCAACCAAAAACGACATTATCTTTTTTATGGGTAATGTCGTTTATACGTCTAGGTATTTTCAAAGTGAGAAAAGTGGAAAATAATTATCTTACAAACCCATTCAAAGGCCTATTCGTGGCTTTTAATTTTTGCCTCTTACATGTAACATCACATATCCGGACCTATTATGGTTTTCATAAGTTCGTGATGCCAATCAAGTTGAGCAAAATAATCGTAGCTCCAATAGGCAACTGGTGTTATAAAAATTGCAATCCATGTGGCGAGATGTCTCCATTTTTGAAAACGCCAGGCAAAAACTACAGCACAACCGCTGATTGCTAGACAAGTCAATGCTGTGCTTAGGGTATAATTTACATTGTTAGGACCTTGCAAGATTGATAACAATTTTACCATTCCTCTACCTACTGCTGGCAACATAACATAAAAAGCAGAACAAATTAGCCACCAAGAGTGCTCTTCTAAATTTTTCCGATATTTGATTCCCATTAATATGGCTAATATAAAACACGACAATAAGATATTTTGCATCATTATTCCGCTTGTGTAATATCGAGCTTCATCGGAACCTGAAACTTCGGCATTAAGGCCATGCCGTATATCATGCTCATACAGCGTTATCATTCCAAAAACGACACCTCCTGCTATAAAAAAACCAATCATCCCATAAAAGCGATGCTGTTCTAATTTGCTTTTTGCAATTAAATAAGGCTGCAGTATAAGAAATACAAACCATGCTGTACCTAGCCAATAATGAATATGAACACCCCAGTTTTTATTTATAAAGTTCGGCCAATAATCTGCAAAAATACCTACTTGCATCATCAGAAAAGGAATAAAAAGCCACTTATAAATTTCTTTTACATTTTGTGATAATGTCTGTTTTCCCATTCTACGACCTATTGATAAAAGTTAATTTTAAAATTGGATTTACAAACCATCTTGGAACAAATGGTAATAAAATTTATTAGATGTTTATTTCCCCAATTTGTTATGAGCTTGGCTTATCATATGATTAATACAAAACCATTTGCCATCAACTTTTTTGAAAACTCTTAAATGATTAATTATTCTATCATCCATAGGTCTTCCATCAGGCCATTTTTGTCCAGTTCTTATATTTGTCGAGCGCGCTAGAGCAATTCCTTCATTAGGAAATGTGATGTCAGGATCTTGATAATTATTTTTACCAGCCATTACAAAATCAAGACTAAAAATAGTATTTAAAAGCTCACGAAGTTCTTCTTTTCCTTGAGTTCTATCACCAAAAGCGTTAGTCCAGTCTATGTTATCTGAATATCCTTGTAATACCATTTCAATATTTTTTGACTCCCAACCATTGTCATAATCATTTATAATTTGTTCAATTTCATTTATATCGCTAGAACTTTCAACAGGTTTAGACTCGTTACGGCAAGAGATTACAAAAAATGATATGATTGTCGCTAAAAAAATAATTCTGTTCATTAGTATTAAATTTTTGATAGTGTTTCTAAAACTGACCAATTAAAAAAGTAGTTATTACCAATTTAACTTATATATGAGTTAATACATAATCATACCTAGAAAAATATAACAATGTATACTTAATGCTGGTTAGTGTGATTTTATAAACAGCTTAAGATTATCGATCAACCTCTTTATCCATTCATATCTTTCAGTATGTCCAGTATTTGTTTGGTACATAACAGTTCGGTTTTGACTGATCTCTAAAAGCATTGTCTGAAATGGTAAATCCGGTTATAACAAACATAGGCTTATCTTTGCCCCTTGTAATTAAATAAAAATTGTTATTTTTCAATGGATTCAATAGTTAAGAAGATGATTTTGGTTGGAGTAAAAGAGGGACTTTCTTCTAAAGAAATAAAAAGAATAAAAGTACTAAATGTAACAGCCTATGTTTCTTTAATTCACGCCATTTTCTTTCTTTATTTTGACTATTATACCAATAGCCTCGATCAGGCTAAATTAATAACCTTAATCCTTGAGGGTATTTTCTTCAGTTTGATTATTTACCTCCAACAATTAGGATATTTCAAGTTTTCTAGAATTTTATTTACTGTTACGGTTTTCTCTAATCTTTTCTTTCATTGCAATTACGCATTTAAAGGTTATTATGGAGAATATCAGTATTTAGTTATACCGCTATTCTCATTATTTTTCTTTGACAAAAGATACATTCATTATGGTTTACTCATTTTGTCTATCATTGCCTTTTACGTTCCTAATTACTATCTAAATATTTATCCTGAACAGTATTTTGGTTATTTGAATGTGCTGTTTCTGTTCACAGGTATTTTTCTCATTATCAACTTTTTTAAAAACGTAAATGAGCGAAATGAGAAAAAATTGGCAAAACAGCTTTTAAAAAACCAACAGATGAAGCAAATTCTGGATGTAAAAAACAAAGAGTTGCAATCATTAAATAATTTTCAAAATCACTTTTTTGTAAACATTGCCCATGAGATGGGCACCCCAATAACCCTTATTAAAGGGCAAGCTGGTTTATTAGCAAAAAAAATGGATAGGAGAAAAGAACATTTTCCAGAGATTCACAAATTAAACTATCAAATAGACAAGCTAGAAGGACTTCTATATAATATAAGAGACATTGCTAAAATGGAAGCCGAAACATTGGTATTGGACAAAAAAAACATATCTGTTAATAAAATTGCCCAAAAAGGATTTCTCGAATTTCAACCTCTGTTTGAAGAAAAAGGCATCAATTTAAGTTTGGGTCTATTTCATCGTGATCTAATGATTGAGGCTGATGTTATTTATTTGGAAAGGGTATTAAGCAATGTACTTTCAAACGCATTTAAATATACCGAAAAGGGTGGCCAAGTGGATATAAAAGTAAACATGGAAGACAATTTGGTATCCCTTATTGTTGCAGATAATGGTATTGGGGTGCCATTAGGTGAATTGACGGCCATTTTTGAGCGATTCTATCAATCTCATAATCATATTAACAAAGCGAATGGTAGTGGCATTGGATTGGCTTTTGTTCAAGAAATCATAAAGCTACATGGTGGTAAAGTGAAAGCTTACCCAAATGCCCCCAACGGTTTGGTGGTTCAAATGGACTTTAACCAAGTAAATCCTATCCAAAATACACATGAACCACTTGAAGTAGTCACTCTTCCTTTAAAGAAATCTCCAACTATTAAAGATAAAACCATATTGTTAGTAGAAGATAATACCGAAATGAGATATTATCTAAAAACAATTTTAAGCGAATATACCATAATCGAATCAAGTAATGGAAAAGAAGCTCTTGCCATCCTAAATAATAATACACCTATTGATGCTATAATAACTGACTTTATGATGCCAGAAATGGATGGAGAAGAGTTTGTGAAAATTTTAAAAGAAAAAGGTGATAGGTTACCTATTATTATGATTACAGCAAGGTTGGATGTAAAAAGTAAACTAAAGATGCTAAGACTTGGGGTTGATGATTACCTAAATAAACCTTTTATGGAAGAAGAGTTACTGTTGAGGTTGAACAATTGCATTAGAAACTATACTTCTGCACAGCAATATCGTAAAAAGACAGACACACCCGAACCTCTTGATCAAGAAAATAAGCTTGTAATTGAATCCAAAGCATTAGTATTAAAAAATATACACAATGCATATTTTGGTGTGGCTCAATTGTCAGATGAATTAAAAGTTTCTGAAAGAACGCTTCACCGAAATTTAAAAAAGGAAACTGGACTAAGCCCAATCCAATTCATTCGTGAGTTAAAGTTATTGCATGTGAGAGAAATTGTAGAAAATAACAAATTTACTTCTCTGCAAGAGTTAGCGCTTTCTGTTGGTCTAAGCAATGGTACCTATTTGAATCAATTATATAAAGAAAGATTTGGTAGAGCTATACAAGACGATTAACAAGTTATCATAAGCGTCCGGTTTCTAATATGGAATGACCGAAATGGGAAATACTTTGTTACAATAAGTTTTAAATCACTGTAAATCAGTTATATACACTTAATAAAATGGCCATTTTGCTACTGTCTGATTTTGTATTCCTTGCTTACCGAAATGGTAAATAAGAATCTGAAATTTAGCCAATTTGCCACTGTTATTTTGTCAGAAAATTGATAGGCATCCAATAGGGTGCATATGTTAACTTTAATTACAAAATAATGAAAAAGCCAATTATTAAGTCAATCGCTTTATTTAGTTTAGGCTTAACACTATTCTTCTCTTGCCAAAAAGATGATGAGCCTGAACCACAAATTAACAATGCTCCAACGATAAAAGACCAAAGCTTTGATGCTTCGGAGGATATAGCAGATTCTGTTATAATCGGTAAACTTGTTGCCGATGATATTGATGATGACATATTAAATTTTGAAATTACACAAAACAGTTCCCAGTCTTTGTCAGCAGGTACAGGATCAGGTCAGTTATCGCTTGACGAGATCTTATTTGAAATAAATAAGAATGGCGAACTAAAATTAGTTGATGGTAAACAATTAGATTATGAGAAAAAAACCAAGCATGATTTAATTGTTGAGGTGAGCGATGGAGAACTTTCAACGGCGGCAAACATTACTGTTAATGTACAAGATGTCGCAGAAAATGGTAAACCTGTAATCGAGGCCCAATCTTTCACTATTGCCGAAAATAGTCCTTTGGGTAGTACAATTGGAACTGTAATAGCCTCTGACCCTGATGGCGATGATTTAGTTTATTTTTGGTCAAGTGGACAAGAGACCAACCCTGCCCTTTCTACTTTTAAATTATCTGGAAATCAAATCAAAACCATTGATATAAATGACCATCAAGGCGTACTAAACTATGAAGAAAAGGATAGTTATACTGTTGATGTTACTGTGGGTGATGGAAAATTAAGTACAAGAGGAACTATTACCATAACTATTACAGATGTAAATGATGCGCCAACTTTTGATAGTAATTTAATTACAACCCTTACTGCTCCAGAAGATATTGGAGAAACCGAAGATATCGGCAATTTTACAGCAACCGATGAGGATGGCGACCAGTTGTCTTTTAGTTTGAAAAATGACATTGACGATTTATTTGAAATAAAAGCAAGTGGAAGGTTAGAGTTACAGTCAGGGAAATCATTGGATTTTGAGACAAAAACTTCGCATACACTCACAGTAGTTGTAACTGATACAGAAGGTGCTACTGATGAATTAGATATTACCATAAACGTTACAGATGTAGACGACACACCACTTACAGGAATTATGGTATCCACGTTGGCAGGTAGTTCTAGTGGCTATATAAATGGAATAGGCAGTGGGGCAAAATTCTTTATGCCACAGGGTCTAATTCTGAATAATAATGGTGATTTAATATTGGCAGACAGAGAAAATCAGATGACCCGTACTGTTACTCTTTCTGGAGAAGCTTCTTTCCATACAGGAGGTATGGGATCATTAATTAAAAACCCTCAGGATGTAATTCAAGATAATGACGGAAATTATTATGTTTCAGATTGGGTGCAAGAAGTTATTTTCAAGCTTACCCCAAAAACTACACAAAACGGTTATGACATTACCATTTTTGCAGGACAGAGAGGTAAGCCTGGTTTTGCGGACGGAACTTCTTCTGTTGCACAATTCATTAATCCATCAGGAATGGCATTGGCTGCTAATGGGGATTTATATGTAGCCGATAGAGATAATAACAAGATTCGTAAAATTACTCCTTCTGGAGTAGTAAGCACATTTGCTGGTGGAGATTCTCCCGGCGATAACGATGGTACCGGAATTAACGCTTCTTTTACTCAACCTACAGATATAGATTTTGATTCTAATGGAGACTTAATTGTAGTAGACTATGGAAACCATAAGATTCGTAAAATAACGCCATCCGGTGTAGTAACTACTATTGCTGGTAGCACACAAGGAGATTTGGATGGCAATGGTACCAACGCAAAATTTAACTATCCCTACCAATTAACAATTGATCAACAGGATAATATCTACCTAACAGATATGATGAACCGTAAATTAAAAAAAGTATCTGCTACAGGAGAGGTTACCACTATTGCAGGAGGAGGCTATGTAGAAAGTGATGGTGATGCAAGCGTTGCTAGTTTTTCAGCAGTCCATGGCGTACAAATAGATAATACAGGCTATAACTTATATCTCACCACGAACAAAACCATAAGAAAAATTAGCTTTCCTGAATAAGAAGTCTATGTATGAATTAAGCTAGGATTTGAAAACTCCTAACTCTTATCTAAAACTTCAACATTAATTATTTCCATTTATATGAAAACAAAAACATACATTTTAATAATATTTTGTTTTGTGTGTAATCTAATTAAAGCACAGGACATTAAAAGTCAGACAGACGAACTCAATACAATAAAAGAAGGAAACTATACTGCCTATCTTACCCATAAAGAAAACGGCAATTATAAGGGCGGTATGGAAAACCTTGATTATGTTATAAAAGCCAAAGAAGATTACAAAATACAGCCCGGAGTGCACAAAGAAGTCTATTTTATTAGGGGAGGTAACCCAGAAAGGCGTGATAGCCAAACCACTCTAATGTTTTTACCAGACAATGAAGCTTTTCCTATTACTTATATTGAAAGATTTTACGAGGGTAATAAAGAGATGCAAGAAGAACTTGGTTATGTACAACGAGTAAACAGGCATGCAGATGGAAACAGGCTGGTTTTCTTAGATGGTCTTATCTACATTATAAGTAATTGGCAAGACAAAGACAATTATGATTTACAAGCAGTGCTTGAATTTGAAGAAAAACCTATGACCATGCTCAGAATGATGAAGCTAAATACCAAATCACCAAAAAAGATGGCTGAGCTTCAACCTCAAGAAAAATTACAGGCTTATTTAGATGCTGCAAGTAAGAAACAAAATGAGGTATTTGCTAAATGGATAAAAGACCCTGCTAATAAAAACTTTATGAATAATCAGAAGAAAAAGGCAGAGTTAATGAGCAAAAGCATTACCCAACAGACAATAGATTGGCGAAATTCTGAAGAGTACAAAAGAATTCTTGCCAATAATAGAATGGCAGATGAGGCATCAGCTAAATCTAAAGTACAAGTTAAAAACAACACGAAATCTACAATTTATATTTCTGCAGGTTCTGTAGCTGGAAGCTTTAGTTCAATTAGTCCGTCTGGTACTACTACTATGGATTGTAAAGAAGATTTGTATTATAGTTTTGAAGGTAATACAAATGCTAAAAGAATTAAATTTTATAGCGCCAACCAATCTTGTGGTGGAACTGTGGAAGTTAATTAAAATGCTACTTGACACTATACTTAAGATGTTATTCTTAAGTATAGTGTTTAAATCCACTTTGGTTAATAACAATCCTTCAATAAAATAGGGAATTAGTGTGAGGCTACTTCTAAAAGTATTAATAAGCTTTTATCTAAAGTCTAATAAATTGTAAAAACTACGATTCCCAATAACCTTATACCACAAAAGTAAAAAATACAATTCCTCTCGTTAATTGTCCATTTACTTAGCTTGATGGCTTATATATATTTGATAATATCTCAATGAGCTTTTTAAATCAAACCTCAATTAAATTTATCAAATATGGAAAATAACATAAATCAATTGGGTAATGAGGTGGGTGAATTAGTTGAATCAAATGGAATACAATTATCAGCATTGGATAGCAAAACCCAATTTGCTGAGTCTAAAGGGAGAAAAATTGCTTACAGAATTATTGGCAAAGGCGAACCAATGATACTTAATTGCCGATTCAGAGGCAATCTTGACACTTGGGATCCAGCATTTATAGATGCATTGGCTGAAAATTATCAAGTAATTATCTTCGATTACAGTGGATTTGGTTTATCAACCGGAAAGCCACCAGAAAATCTCCGCGAGTTTACCCAAGATGTGCTTGACCTGAAAGCTTATTTAAAATTAGAAAAGATAATAATTGGAGGCTGGTCTTTTGGCGGGCTCGTAGCCCAAATGATTATTACAGAGTTTCCCGATTATATTTCTCATGGTATCTTAATAGGCACTAAACCTCCTGGCAATGTTCCCTATTCTTTTGAGCAAATATTTTTAGATACAGCCTACAAACCAGTAAATGATCTTGATGATGAAATCATACTATTTTTTGAACCAACTTCTCCGCTCAGTATAGAAAAAGCCGGAGCAAGCCACGATCGAATTTTTAGCAGAAAAGAAGATTTGGATATTCCGATAGCTCCTGAGTTGTGGGCTAATTATGGACTCGGATTCGAAGAGTTTAGTAAAGATGTTTACAACACTAAGCAGAAATTAATGGAATCTACAATTCCTATTTTAGTGATATCTTCTAATCATGAAGTTTGTTTTCCACCAGAAAACTGGTTCGAGTTAAACCGCAAATTGCCAACTACACAAGTGGTGGTTATCCCTCAATCTGGACATGGAGTACAGCATCAATATCCCGAAATGGTCGCTAGTTATATCCATAATTTTGTACAGTATATAAAGTATTAAATAGGGCTTGTTTAACGGCTTATATTCATCACATTCTGAAACAGTTACAATGAACATAAAACACAAATTTTCACATCTTGTGATTCTTCCAACTATTAGCCAAACCGTATCAATCATCATTTTTTCAAAATCTAAGATAAATTTAATTTTATGGATTCAACCCATTCCAAAACTGTATTATTTGTCACAGGTGCTTTTGTAAGCAATAGCTGCTGGGACAATTGGATAGATTATTTCGAGAGTAAAGGTTACAATGCGTATGCTCCTCCTTGGCCAAATAAAGATGCATCTGCAGCAGAATTAAGAAGAAGGCATCCAGATCGTGAGTTAGGTCTACTTACACTGGAAGAAGTGGTAAAGTCTTATGCCGATTTTGCTAAAAGTTTGCCGGAAAAACCAATAATAATTGGTCATTCAATGGGTGGACTCATCACTCAACTTTTAGTACAGCAAAATTTAGGCGTTGCTGCTGTGGCTTATCATTCTGTGCCACCACAAGGTGTACTTTCATTCGAATTCTCATTTCTTAAATCGCTTACGCCACCTTTAGGTTTATTTAAGTCTAAAAAGAAGCCTTACTTAATGAGCTTTAAACATTGGCAATACACTTTTACGAATGGTTTGCCACTGGAGGAACAGAAAGCAGCTTATGAGGCAGTAACAATTCCTGAGTCTAGAAAAGCCCTTTGGGGAGCATTGAGCAAAGCGGCAAAGATTAAGTTTAAAAAGCCACATGTACCATTGCTTTTTATATCTGGAAGTACAGATCATATTATGCCAGCATCTTTAAATAAGAAAAACGCCAAAAGATATAAAGACCCAAATTCTATTGTTGAATATAAAGAGTTTGAAGGTCGCAATCATTTTGCTGGTGGTTTGGATACATGGCAAGAAGAAGCTGATTTTATATTGATTTGGTTGAATAAAATTGGTGTGAGCAGCCTATTTGTAAATTCAGAATATTAAATTTATTAAGCTATATATGATTATCTAAAAGATGGACTGGCTACATGAATAGAGTTTCAATGCATAGAGAATCATGGAAATTAAGATAACCCATATTGATACAGCTTGTATCTTATTAGAAATAAATGGCTTTAAGATATTAACTGATCCTACTTTAGATAATGCAGGTAAGCTTTATCATCATGGTTATTTTGCATTTTCTAAAAAAACCGAAAGACCAGCTTTACAAAATATAGATTTAAAAAAGATTGATTTAATCCTTTTGAGTCATCATCAGCATAAAGACAATTTTGATAATAGCGGAAAATCCTTTGCTTTAGCATCAGAATGCACTATCATTTCTACAAAAGCTGCCAGTAAAAAATATAAGAGAATAATAGGATTAGATAATTGGGAAAGTTATTCGGTTATAACTCCATTGGTTGCAAATTTAAAGATAACTGCTACTCCGGCTCAGCATAGACCATCGTGGATTCCAGAATTTGTATCTGGAAAAGTAATTGGTTTTGTTATAGAATTTGATGAACAGAAAAATGGTGTAATTTACATTTCTGGAGATACAGTATATTTTAAAGGTATTGAAGAAGTAGCCAAGCGATTCAAAATAGATATTGGGATTATCCATTTAGGTTCGGTGCAATTCCGTTACCTAACAGGTTTCGGCAAATATACGATGGATAGCAATGATTTTTTAAAAGCGATAGGAGTGTTACAGCCAAATAAGGTAATTCCAATCCATTACAAAGGTTGGACACATTTTAAAGAAAAGGAATTAACTCTTATAGAGCGTATTGAGAGTGTAGAAGAAATTCAATCTAAAACCATATTGTTAGAATCTGGCATTACAACAGCTATTGTTAAAGATGTTGTAAGCTAGTATTCAATTTTGACTGGAATAGGGGAATCTAGCTATTTTATTTTCAACCAGAATAGTAAGTTAATTTTAAACAGCATAGGTAAATACTTGTGCTGTTTTGTTATGTAATAGAGACTAGCTCCGATAATTTCGGAGTTAACTCCGAAATTATCGGAGAATGCTACAAGCAGATATATTTTTGCTATAAATAGTAAATCTATAAATATCAGATAATCAAAGCTTTAATTAAACGCCTGCCATTTCTCAAATTAATTTCAGCTTCGGCATACAAATAGCCTTCTTTTTAGACAGATAATTATCTGCATTTTTTAAGCTAATATGAAATTGGAAATATTCAATTTAATTGTAGTGTTTTCATCCTGCCATTAAAGAGAAGATATGTAATTACCGCTCAATCAGCCTACTTCAACACATACAAATACTTACAATTTATCTGATCTACTTACATAAAGATTTTATTATTATGAGAAGCATCATCTATAAACATGGCAAACCGACTCAAGTTATTAGAAATAGCTCAGCGATCCAATCTGAAGAAAATGGCAATAACCTTCCTTTTGAAATTCACACATTAGAGTGGCTAGCAAAAAACAGGAAAAATCAAGATGCAATTCCGCATAAACATAGTTTCTACGAAATTATCTGGATAAAAAAAGGCAAAGGCACACATTATATCGATCTTAAAAAGCATGATGTAAAAGACAACATGGTGTATTGTTTAACACCCGGACAAGTACACCAACTCAATGTAGATAAAAATACAGAAGGTTATGTAATATGCTTTAATGCCGAATTTTTATATATGGCAGAAGACAACTACAATATCTTGTTAAATACAGGTCTTTTTCACGATTTTGCTAAAACTTCTGTGATCAAAGTGCACGAAGAAATGACAAAAGAAATGGACAGCATTATCTCCCAAATGCTTAAAGAATTTGAGAATTTTTTTCTGTTAAGGTCAGAGAGTTTAAAGGGTTTATTAAAAATATTTCTGGTGTATTTGAATCGGCAATATGATGAAGAAAAAAATAAAAACTTCGAGACAAAAAATACTTTGCTAGTTAAAAGATTTATGGGTTTACTAGAAAAGCATTTTGCCACCAAAAAAATGGTTTCTGACTATGCAAGCGATATGGCCGTTACTCCCAATTATTTAAATGAAATTGTAAAAAAAGTATCTGGTTTTTCTGCCAGTTATCACATACAGCAACGAGTAGTTTTAGAAGCAAAAAGGTTGGCTTATTATTCGGATGTAAACATGAAAGAAATAGCCTATGGTTTAGGCTTTGAAGATATCGCTCACTTTAGCAAGTATTTTAAAAACGTGGCAGGAGCTAGTTTTACAGACTTTAAAAAAGACTTACAGTATAGAATCTGAATACAGCAGTAAAATGTACAAGTCTTTATACCAATTGTCTATGGCTTTGGTAGCAATGAGCCTTTAGTTTTGATTCAATATTTAATACAGAAAATTCAGTTTTTAACATCAAGAAAAGCAGCGAATTTACTATTCCATAACAAAGTGAAAGCAAGATGATTTTCTGAATGAATCTGTCTAACGAAGTTAAATTTTAAACTACCAATAGAATGAGGTATCTGATTCTTATTGTATTTTTTTGCTCAATTACCAGCTTACAAGCGCAGCAAGGTGATTTTTTACCATTGAGGTACAATGAGAATTATTTATATCTTAAAAATGATTCTACTAATTGGTATAGCAACATGAAATTTTTGCCAGTTAAGAAAAATTCAAACGCTTATTTTTCTTTTGGTGGAGATGTTAGGTATCAATATTTCTATTACAAAAATGAAGCTTGGGGAGATGTTCCTCAAGACAACGACGGACAAGTTATGACAAGGTATCTGGCACATGTAGATTATCATATGTCAGATGTTTTTAGAGTATTTTTCCAATTGCAATCTAGCATGGCTAATGGGAAAGATAGTGGTAACTCGCCAGTAGATGAAAACCAACTAGATCTACATCAACTGTTTATCGATGTTAATTTGCCATTTCACCAATCAGATAAAATCACTTTGCGAATTGGTAGGCAAGAGTTTTTATATGGTTCACAAAGATTGGTTTCGGTAAGAGAAGGGCCTAATAACAGACAGGCTTTTGATGCGATTAAGCTGATTACTGCTGGTAAGAATATAAATACAGATATGTTTTTTTCATACCAAGTAGCTTCTAAGCCTAATATTTTTGATGATCGATCTGATAAAAATGTTCGCTTCTGGGGTATCTATTCTGTAATAAATAGCCTCCCAATTTTTAAAAATGCTGATGTTTATTATTTGGGGATTTCTAAACAAGATGCTGCTTTTGGCGAAATATCTGGTGAAGAAATCAGGCATTCTGTAGGAACAAGAATTTGGAATAAATCTAGTAAATGGGAGTACGATTTTGAAGGAGTATATCAGTGGGGCGAATTTGCAGCAACTTCTATTAGCGCATGGACATTATCGGCAAATACAGCTTATAGTTTCTCACAAGTTAAAAGTAAACCTAAACTCGGTTTAAAGACAGAAATTATCAGCGGAAATGGACAAAACAGCAAGTTAAATACATTTAATGCCTTGTTTCCCAGAGGAGC
>PBYL01000315.1 GCA_002729595.1 Thalassovita sp.
TGAGCATCTGCTTTGGGTCTCCAGCATAAATGCCCGAAACAAATGGATTTACAGCATTATCTACAATTTCTTTAGAAAAACGCCTCTCAAAAAAAGAAGCTACAGTCTCATTTTCATCACCTTTAGATTTATTGCTGTATTCCTTAAAAACAGAAAGCTTTGCACTAAAAGAGAAAAAGTCTGAAAACAAGAAAGCCGGACCTGCCGGCAGCTTTCTGTATTTTCCATCTTTAAAAATATAGCGATTTTTACTTACTTCTTCAGGATATAAAATACGATCTTTCAGACCTATTTCATCAATAATTTCTTGAACTTCGTTATCTGCAAGTAAAGAGTTTGGCCCTTTCTCAATCAGGTATTTATCCGTTTTTTCTGTTAGAATATTTCCGCCAGCTCTTTCAGAACTTTCGAGCAAAACATATTCTATTCCTTTCTTTTGTAAATACCAGGCAACTGCAAGTCCTGAAATTCCTCCACCTATAATTACAATCATGGTAATACCAGCCTGTAATAGTAAAACAGTATTTAAATGATGTTAAAAAGTTGTTCTTTTATCTTCTCAAGATAGTCTTTCATATTTACTACCAGTTTCTGAATATCGGCATCATTTGCCTTTGCACCAATAGTATTAATTTCTCTACCTATTTCTTGACTTATAAATGTCAACTTTTTACCTCTAGAAGCATCAGACTCTAAAGTTGTTTTGAAAAGATTTAAGTGGTTTGTTAACCTTACTTTTTCTTCACTTATATCCAACTTCTCAATATAATAGATCAGCTCTTGCTCAAATCTGTTAGGATCAAAGTTTTCGTTATTCACAAAATCACTGACTTGTTTATTAAGTCTTTCTCTAATCTTTACAAGACGCTCTGGGTCTCTTTCCTCAACTTTTGCTAACAAAGTAACAATATTGTCAACATAATCAATCAGCTTTTCTCTCAATACAGCACCTTCGTCTATACGATACTGATCGCATCTATCAATTGCTTCAATTATTACTTTTTTTATTACTTCCCAATCTTTTTCCTTGGTGTCTTCATCTGTTTGCTTCAGATAAGCATCTGGAAGCATCATTACCATTCTAAAAATATCTTGCTCACCAGTTTCAAGCGTTTGGGCTGCTTTTTTTAATTCTTTAAAGTAGGAAGAGACTAAAGGCATGTTTACAGTAACTTGGTTATTGTCTGCCTTTTTCGTTGTATAGTTAATAGAAACACTCATTTTGCCTCTTTCCAGCTTATCACCAATTAGCTTTTTAACTTCTATTTCTTTATCAAAATATAAGCTACTTAGTTTAATACTGGTATCCAAAAACTTGGAATTTAGTGTTTTTACCTCCACCTGCACATTCAGTTCGTCGTTGTCTAGAACTGCCCTACCAAAACCTGTCATCGATTTTATCATAATAAATATAGTTTGACCAAATGTATGAAATCTTCTGTTAAAATTGATTTTATATACACTTAATTACTGAAATATTACATTAGTTAAACATCATTCGCACAGTATCGTTAAAAAGCGAACATTAAATTATTTATTAAATAAATTATTATGGCAAAGAAACTTACCTTTTCACTCGATGTAAATAATAAGGAGAAAGCTAAAGTGTTGGAAGCGCTTATCAAGACAATGTCTACTGAAAATGAAGGCTCAAATATTCCACAAAAGAAATCTTCTTAAACTTACCATCACGCATTATTTTTTGAGAAATGGAATTTTTTTAACCTAGTTTCTTTTTTTGTATTGGAACATTTTTTAAACTAATAAAAAATTCCACTACTCTTGAAATACTCCCAACTCATAAGATTAATAGATAAAGGCGAATCTCAAACCCTCGACTTTAAAAGGAAAATAACCCAAGCATCTAAAATTGCTAAGACCCTAGCTTCTTTTGCTAATACCAAAGGAGGCAGAATTTTGGTTGGCGTTAGCGACGATAGACAAATAATTGGGGTAGATCCTGAAGAAGAGCGCTTTGCGATGAACCAAGCTGCAAAGTTCTATTGCGAGCCGCCTTTAGAACTCAATTATTTATGTGTAGAAGACACTTATGGGAATAATATTTTGGTAGTTGAGATTCCCGAGAGTAACGAAAAACCACACTATGTTTTATTGCCTAACAAAGAGAAAAAAGTGTATGTTAGGATGAATGACAAAAGTGTATTAGCTGGTGAAATGCTAATCAAAAACATGGAAAAAGGAGTGGTTAAAAAATCGCTCGGAAAATTAGATACGCAACACCAAACTTTAAAAACTTATCTCGACGAATTCGAAAAAATCACAGTAAAACAGTATGCTAAACTCTGCAATTTTTCAGAGAGAAGAGCCCGCCGAATATTAATAGAAATGACACAATCTGGTTTTTTACTTTTTCATGATTTTGATAAAGAAAACTTCTATAGCCTTGCCTAATTAAAACATCCTCAATTACTCTTTATTTATATTGATAATTAGCTAACAATTTAATACTTTCATTGAAATTTTTACAAACCCCTAATTATCAACTATGAACACCAGAAGAAAATTCATGAGGTCTGCCGGTATCCTCTCCCTGGCAGCCGCTGGAGGTTTAGCATCATGTAGTAAACAGTCTGTTAAATACGCCAGTAGAAACTTTAATTTTAATCAGCAAGCATTTTTATTTCCTAAACTCAAAGTATCGCTCGACAGAGTAATTAGAGAAACTGTAGGTTTAAGACCCTTCAGAAAAACCGGTTTCAGACTAGAAAAAGAAATGCTAGATCAGAAAACGATTGTGCATAATTATGGCCATGGTGGTAGCGGTTGGTCGCTATCTTGGGGTACTGGAAATATCGCATCAGATTTAGCAATTGAAACTGGTAAGAAAAAGATTGCTGTAATGGGTTGTGGTACTGTTGGCATCGCTACAGCACGTTTATTACAGAAAAAAGGCTGCGATGTAACTATCTATGCCAAAGATATGCATCCAAATATCACTTCGAGTAAAGCTACTGGTACTTGGTCTCCGTCTTATACACTTATAGATGAAGAAAATATCACCCCTGAGTTTGAAGAAAAATGGACAAAAGCCTGCAACTATTCATTTAATGCATTCCAACAATTATTGGGTTTAAACCAGATTGTTACTTGGATAGATAACTACAGCATGACAAATGAAGAAGGCAGTGGAAACGGTGGTCATTCAAGTAGATTAAGTATTCACGGTCAACTACCAAACAGTGAAATTATAAGTCCAGAAAGCCATCCATTTAATTTTGCTTATGCAAAAAAACAAACTACACTCGTGTTTAACATTCCATCTTATTTGGAAAAACAACTGAACGATTTTTTAAGCTTTGGAGGTGAGGTAATTATAAAAGAATTTAAAACATTAGAAGATGTAGATGCACTACCAGAAAAGTGTATTGTAAACTGCACTGGATTAGGTTCTAAAGCCCTTTTTAATGATGATGATATGATGCCTGTTTCTGGACAATTGTCATTCTTAATTCCACAACCAGAATTTAACTATAGATTAAGTACTCCAGGTGGTTATGCTATTCCACGTAAAGATGGAATTATACTTGGTGGAAATACCATTAAAGGTAATTGGGATACTACGCCAGACCCTGCTCAAACTGAAAAAGTAGTAAGTGCCCTTATGGAAGTAGTCGGGCAAATGAAAAGCTAATACAAGCTCTATAAATATTTTCTCTTAAAATACTGATAGTGACTAAATAGCTATCAGTATTTTTCTTGACAAAATCCAAGTGTTTTATATTACTAACATTTATGCTTTTCAATCGCTATTGATAAGTAATCAGCTAATTATTACCCACCATCAAAAATTAAATAAAACCCCTAATTATCAATTATGAGCACCAGAAGAAAATTTATGCGATCTGCCGGAATTATTTCATTGGCGGCTGCCGGAGGTTTAGCATCTTGCAGCAAACAGTCTTTGAAATACGGAGATCGAAACTTTAATTTTAATCAACAAGCATTTTTATTCCCTAAACTCAAAGTATCGCACGACAGAGTAATTCGAGAAACAGTTGGTTTAAGACCTTTTAGAAAAACAGGTTTTAGGTTAGAAAAAGAAATGCTCGATCAAAAAACGATTATACATAATTATGGCCATGGCGGTAGTGGTTGGTCGCTTTCGTGGGGAACAGGCAATATGGCTTCTGATCTAGCAGTTGCAACAGGTGAGAAAAAAGTAGCGGTAATGGGTTGTGGCACTGTTGGTATAGCTACTGCTCGACTTTTACAGAAAAAAGGATGCGATGTAACTATTTATGCTAAAGACCTGCATCCAAATGTAACTTCTAGTGTAGCCACTGGCACTTGGTCTCCTTCTTCACGAGTAATTGAAGAAGAAAATATAACTCCTGAATTTGAAGACAAATGGACTAAAGCCTGTAATTTCTCATACAATGCTTTTCAGCAATTATTGGGTTTAAATCAGATTGTTACTTGGCTAGATCATTACAGAATGAGTAATAGTGAGTCTTATAGTAGTAGTCATTCAAGCAAGTTAGATATTCCGGGACAATTAACGAATAATGAGATTGTGAGCCCCGAAAATCATCCATTTAACTTTGAATATGTAAAAAGACAAACCACCATCGTATTTAACATTCCATCTTACCTGGAAAAACAATTAAACGATTTCTTAAAATATGGTGGAGATGTGGTAATAAAAGAGTTTAAAACATTGGAAGATGTAGATGCATTACCTGAAAAATGCATAGTAAATTGTACAGGCCTAGGCTCAAAAGCGCTTTTTAACGACGATAACTTAATGCCTATCTCAGGTCAATTATCTTTCTTAATTCCACAGCCAGAATTTAATTATAGAATAAGTACTCCCGATGGTTATGCGATTCCACGAAAAGATGGGATCATACTCGGTGGAAATGCCATAAGAGGTAACTGGGATACGACTCCTGATCCTGCTCAAACCGAAAAAGTAGTAAATGCTTTAATGGATGTAATGGCACAGATGAAGAGTTAAGTTTCATCTCAAATTCATAATAGAGATACTGATAGATTTTTACTATCAGTATTTTTTTGTCTTAAAAATCAAAAAGCCCGACAAATGCCGGGCTCTTCTATTTAATCAATAAAATCAACTAATTTTCTATTGAAAAGAGTTATCTTATAAATTTTGAATCTTGGTAAAGCTTTGATCTTTGTATTCACCAGTCCATTCTAAAGAAGAAATATCATTTAAATCTCCTATTGGCTTAGTAAGAGTAATTTCACCGTTTGAGTCAGTAGTAAGCTCATCTATAACAGTTCTAGTGCTTCCTACAGCAGTAACAGTAATTACTAATCCTGGTAGTGGAATAGAGTCTATACCCACATTTTGATCAAGAATACCAGACTTATCTAATTCGTAAATAACAGAAGTAACTTCAAAAGTGGTTTCGTCTTCTTCAGGACTTCCATTGATAATTAATACTGGAGATGCAACTCTATCAATTGCCATATCTGAAACATCGTCGCAAGAAGCGAATATCAAACCAGCTGTAAATAAGACTAATATGTACTTAGCAATTCTTATCATGTTATTTCTAATTAAGTTTTAATATTATTTGCCTATCAATTTAGTTTTATTCTACCCACCAAAGTTCTGTTTTCATGTTGTCTCCACCGATTAGAGAAGCTCCTGCTGCAACATTAGATGCGTTAAGAGAATACTCAGTAGATGGATAAACAATACGAGTTGGTAAAACACCATCATTCATGAAAATAGCTCTTGGGTCGTGATCTGGTAATTCAGGATAACCAGTTCTTCTAAGTTCAGTCCAAGCTTCGATGCCTTGACCAAACAATGCAAGCCATTTTTGAGTCATGATGCTTTCTTTGTCAGCAGTTCCAGAAGCATAACCAGCAGGAACGGTTAATCCGTACTGATCGAAAGATGCTGCTATACCTGCTTCGTAGAATTCTTGTGGGTCGCCAGAGATATCGCCGTCTAATGCAGCTTCAGCTTTAATAAATAATAATTCTGCGTAACTCATCAATACTGCTGGAGAGTTTGTTTGCGCAAAATTATCTTGGTTGATAGTAGCACTATAGCCAAGGTATAAAGTCGCAATCTCACCTGGTAAGCCATTAGGGTGTCCTGAATAAACACCATCTGCTAAGCTACCTGGAGTTGCATAAACTTCTAATCTTGGGTCTTCTAATTCTAACATTACATCAACTAAAGCTTCACTGATGTTCCAGTCAGTTCTACTTTGTTGGATTAATACATCGTTCCATGGGTTGTTACTAGATAGACCACCATAGTTCAATTGAGCAATATCATCAGTACTTTCAATCATTGGGTACGTTGTTGGATCAGCCAACATTGCTTGCATTTCTGCAGCTGATGATGAAACTACATGAGCTTGTCTGTTTAATAACTTGAAACGAGTTGAGTTAAAGAATTTCTTCCATAATAAAATATCACCATTGAAAAGGATATCACCACTAATTCCATCTCCGCTTACATCTAGTTTGCTGTTTGCTAATTCAAGATCAGCGATAATACCAGCATAAATAGATTCTTGAGTATCGTATTCAGGAGAGTAGATAGCTTCTTCTGCCGTACCAGACAATGCTTGAGAGTAAGGAATAGCACCCCAAACGTCCGTCATTAAAGCATAAGTCCAAGCTTTCATACCGATACCAATACCTTCGTAGTTTGAATTTGGATCGTCAGAATTTTCGTCTGAAAACTCAACGATTTTTTCGAAGTTGATCAAACCATCAGTATAGAATACTTCCCAGTTAGAGATGTTTACAGAAGGCTGTACGTTATAGTTATCACCTTCAGACTCGTAAATATTTCTTGTTAAATAACCAACCCAAGACATTGCGTGGTCGAAGTTAAGACGTTGGTTACGAGTTTTGTTTCCCCAATAGTTATTTATAGTAGATTCAAGAGCAAAAGTAAGAATATACTGTGGACTTACTTCTGTTGGTTCATTTGGGTTTTCGTTCATTTCCTCAAACCCATCAGTACAAGCACTAAATACTAAAAGTGCAAATACAGTAATATATGTATATATTTTTTTCATATGTTTCATAAAAGCAATTTCTTTTTGTTGATATGATTAGGAGGTAAGCACAGCGAACAGTATTCGCCGTGCATTCAAATCAAGTTTTAGAATTTCACATTTAAGTTGAATCCAATACTTCTTGAACTTGGAAGCTGACCGTAGTTATAACCAAGACTTGAGCTACTTAACTCTGGATCAACGTGTTCAATGTTTTTATGGAAAATTGCTAGGTTTCTTCCTATTACTGAGATTCTTGCAGATTGTAAGAATATGTTAGAAAGTAAACTTGCAGGGATTTGGTATCCAACAGAAAGCTCTCTTAGTTTTATGTAACTTCCGTCCATTACTGCTGCTTCGTGATATTGACGACCACTATATCTTCCGTAGAAAGTAGTAGCAGAAGCAATTACGTCGTTAGGAACATATTCTGGGTTTTCATCAGTACCGATGTTTTTAACACCTACACCAATTACACCTTCTTCACGACCTACTGAAGTCTCGTTTAATACACCAGTGATTCTTGCAATACTAGTACCCATATCGTAGATGTCTCCACCTTTCTTAATATCGATTAGTGCACTTAAAGTAATTCCTTTATAAGTGAATGTGTTAGATACACCGCCAATCCAATCTGGTACAATGTTACCGATTACGTGCTGACCGTCTATGTTATATGGTAAACCATTAGAGAAGATTAACTGACCATCGTCTGTTCTTGCGAATTTGTTACCGTAAAGAGAACCATAAGACTCTCCTACTCTAGCTTCTAAAGATGCACCTCTAATAGACCAAAGAGTTAAAGAAGTAAGTCCATCAGCTAACTCAACAACTTCGTTTGTGTTTTTTGAATAGTTTAAACCTACATTCCAGCTAAATCCACCAGCAGACTCAACAATTGTAGCGTTTAACATTGCTTCAACACCTTTGTTAGTGATCTCACCAGCGTTTAATACTCTAGTTTCGTAACCACTAGCTCTTGAGATATCAACTGCAAGAATTTGATCTTTTGTAGATTGATCGTAGTAAGTTACGTCTAATCCGATTCTACCATTTAAGAATCTTAAATCAGCACCAAACTCAAGACCTGTTGTTTTCTCAGGCTTCAAAGTAGAGTTAGCAATCTCATTACTTTCTGCATATTTTGGAATACTACCATCCCATAGTCCGTCAGAAGAGAAAGTTTGTTGTAGCATGTAAGGATCCGCATCGTTACCCACTTCTGCCCAGCTAGCTCTTAGTTTAGCAAATGATAATACACCACCAGAAAGTGCAGGAATCATATCTGATACTACAGCACTAACAGAAACTGATGGATAGAAGAATGAGTTATTTTCTTTTGGAAGTGTAGAAGACCAGTCGTTTCTACCTGTAATGTCTAAGAATAACATGTTTTTGAAACCGAACTGGGCGGCTCCAAATAAACTGTTTACTTCTGATTCTTCATAACTACTTTGATCTGTGTTTGCACTCGCATTGTTTGATGTAGTATAAACACCGTCAATTGTTAACTGACTTACATTAGTGTAGTTTCTTTTGTAGTAGTTTGTACGATTAATACCTCCTAACTGAGCATTAAAAGAGAATGCATTAGAAATATCTTTGTTGATTGTAAAGATGAAATCTGAGTTAGTTTCTTGGCGTCTTAATACTTCTTCGTTATAGCTACCTGCAGCATAGTTACCAGCCTTAATTCTCTCATAACCAGTAACATTTATTCTTGTATCAGACCAAACGTCAGTACCAGTTCTTACCATTAAGCTTAACCAATCTGTAAATTCGTAGTTAAGAGCAATGTTACCTAAAATTCTATCTTTCTCATTTGAGTTTGTTAATACATCTTCTGAGAAGAATGGGTTGGTAAAATAAGTATGCTGCCAGTTTGGTGGCTCAGTATCGCCTGTAGGTGAGATATGTACATCTTTATAAGCATCGTAGTCTTTTAACTGATCCCAAGAAACATGACGGTGGTGCCATATAAAGTTAGAAGAACTTAAGTAACCACGGTTATCAGATCCAGACTTGATATACTCAGCCATTGTAGTAATGCTAAGTTTGTCTGTAAATTTTTGAGAAGCATTTAATCTAAAGTTGTTTTTCCAGTATCCGTTGTTGTACATGATACCTTTCTGGTCTAATCTACCCATAGAAAGACGGAAAGAACCTTTATCATTAGCACCAGAAATAGCAATACTGTTATTGAATGTATGACCAGTTTCCCAGTATTCTTCCCAGTTATCAGGATTAGGAACTAGAGGAGCAGTTTCAGTACCAGTCCACCATTGTCTTACTTCTCTGCCGTCCATTGGAGAACCCCAGCTCTCATCAGTACCAGCAGTACCTTTGTAACCATCTACAGTACCACTGAATCCATCAGCATACCAAGTACGGTAGCCATTACCACCTCCATATATGTTTTGGAAGTTTGGTTTAACAGCAGGTCTTTCGAAAGTAGTTGTAGAGTTAATTTCTACACCAATACCTTTAGTACCTGATCCATTTTTAGTTTTAATTAGAATAACACCGTTAGCAGCTCTAGAACCGTAAAGTGCAGCAGCGTTTGGTCCTTTTAGCACACTTACATCTGCAATGTTATTAGGATCAATTTCAGAAAGGCCACCACCATATTGTTGGTTATCTGAACGCTCACCAGATGTAGCGTTTGAAGTTTGCTGCATCGGCACACCATCAATTACGATAAGTGGTTGGTTGTTACCAGCAACAGAAGAAAAACCTCTAATTACAAATTCTGGGCTACCACCAGGAGTACCTGCACTAGTAACCTGCATACCAGAAACTCTACCAGAAAGGGAGTTAACTACGTTTGGAGATGGTGCGTTTTGAATAGTCTTAGCATCAACACCTTGAACAGCATAACCTAATGCCTTTTTCTCTCTTTCAATACCGAATGCAGTTACAACAACTTCACTTAATTGTTGTGCGTCTTCTTCCATAGTAAGATCAATTGCAGACTGATCTCCTATTTCCATTTCAACTGATTTAAAGCCGATGTAAGAGAAAACTAAAACTTCAGAAGCTTCGGGAACGGTTAAAGTATATTCACCATCGATGTTTGTTACTGTTCCTGATGATGTTCCTTTAACAAGAACAGAAACACCGGGGAGAGGCATTTGATCTGTTCCTGAGATAACCTTACCTGTTACAGTTTTGTCTTGTGCATAAACCGTAAAGCTGCATATAATAGATAGCAGCAATACGGTAATAAACCGTAAATTGTGATTCATACTGTACTGTTTAGAATTAAAAATAGATTAGGGGTAAAATGTTAATTGATCTGATTTTATCAGATAGTTATTTAGTACTTTTTAATTCTTTTAATGTGTGTTTATACAGGGTTGTAAAGGTCTGCGTTGGTTGCGTTTTTTGGTAGTCTTTGTATTAAATACATTATAAATATAGCACAATCATAACGATTTATACAAATTATTGAAATTTTTATATCATAATCAGCCGCTTCTTGAAAATCAAAAAAATCACAAAAAATCACACATGTAAGGTAATTTTCTAAACACACTTGGAAAAGTATTCCAAATATCTTTTACAAAGGCAAGATTTAGCAGAATAATATTTTTTTTGATTATTGCTTAAAAATTTAATCTATCTACACAGCTTTTGAATGCTTTTCCAATAAACTGGGTTATTTATCAACCACTTTTCTAAACAATAATGTTAGATGTAAGTTTTGGGCATAAAAAAAGAGGCAAATAAGCTTTTTTATCTAAAAATCAGCTATTTGCCTCACTAAATCGAATTACTTTATAAAATTTGATCTATAAAATAAAATTCTAAGAAAATGACATCATACCAGCAACTGTTGCAGTCATCATACATGCAATTGATGCTGCTAATAATGCTTTAAAGCCTAACTTAGATAATTCACCTTGTTTATTAGGTGCCATTCCTCCAATTCCACCGATTTGAATAGCAATTGAGCTAAAATTAGAGAAACCACATAAAGCATAAGTGGCAATTACTATAGATTTTGCAGAAAGTTCGTTTGCAGCTTTCATTTCAGCTAAGCTACTATAAGCGATAAACTCATTAATAACTGTTTTTTGCCCCAATAAACTACCTATCTGTAAAGACTCAGACCAATCAATCCCCATTACAAATGCCAATACCCTAAACACTTGGCCTAGAATATACTCTAAAGACAAGCCTGTAAACTGCCCGTCAGTAGATTGCTGAATCCATACATTTAAACCAGTAAAATCACCTACAAAGCCCACCAAAAAGCCATTTATAGCATATATAATTGCAATAAATGCCAGCAACATACCACCAATATTTAATGCTAGCTTTAATCCATCTGCTGCTCCATTCGAAAGTGCATCTACCAAATTAACACCCAGTTTCTCTGTATTTACTTTTAAACTAGAATCTATCTCGTCGTGCTGAGTTTCTGGAATTAGTATTTTGGATATTACAACTGCGGCTGGTGCATTCATAATGGATGCACTTAATAAATAAGATGCATACTTAACCTGTTCAGCAGGATCGTCTCCTCCAAGAAACGTAACATAACCAGCCAATACACCACCAGCAATGGTTGCCATACCCCCTGTCATCAATGTCATTAACTCTGAGCGAGTCATGTTCATAATGAATGGCTTTACTAAAAGTGGAGCTTCTGTTTGCCCTAGAAAAATGTTTCCTGCTACAGATAAACTCTCGGCACCAGAAAGTTTCATAGTTCTTGCCATTACCCATGCAATTGCAAAAACTATTTTTTGTAAAACTCCTAAATAATAAAGACCGGCAGTTACTGTAGAAAAGAATATTACGGTAGGCAAAACCTGAAAGGCAAAGATAAATCCAAAAGAAGATACATCTACCAAGTTACCAAAGAGGAATGCTGCTCCATCTCCTGCGTATCCTAAAAACTTCACAAATACCTCACTTACACCCAGAAAGATGGTTTTTATGAATGGCACCTTAGATATAAGTATGCCAAAAACAATTTGAAGAACAACTCCTATACCTACTAGTTTCCAGTTAATTTTTTTTCTGTTTGAAGAAAAAACCCAGGCGATACCCAACAGAACTAGTAAGCCCAGTAGTCCTCTTAAAAAATCCATATTAATTATTTGTAAATTTATATTTACAAAAATAGGAAAAAGGCTTCAGTTGACAAGCTATGTTTTTAATATAGATACATTATTTCTTATTCTTCACAGATATTTTTGAGTAAAGTCAATTTATCTTTATAAACTGCTTCGGTTTTACCTTTAAAATCCAGTAAACCAGCAGTTAATCTGTTTACAATACTCCAACCAAAAGAACCTTTATGTTGCCAAGTTACTTTTGAATGTGTTGCATCTATACTTTCAACATCAAATTCAATATCCGATTCTTGCTCGCCTTTATTCACCAAAGCAGAAAGTTTAATCTCTTTATAAGGTGTTGCTTCTACAATCACCATTCTAAGCTCATAATTTTCAGTATAGATAATTTGCACATAGGCACCTTCTCCTGTGTTTTGATCGGAAACACTGTATTTGGCATCTTCTAGCTCTTCTTTACTATACACCCATTTATTCCAAGTGCTTAAATCTGCAATTGTATTATATACTTTAGTTTGAGGTGCAGCTATCTCTATACTTTGATTTATGTGGTAATCTCCCGGAAAAATGACAAAAGCCACAAAGACAATTAATAAAACAGTAAAAATTACTCCACCTGTGAAAAATTTAAAATACTGCATGAATGTATAGCAAATTGGTTATAAAAGGCGGCAAATATAAACTTTATAAAGGCAAGATTGAGCCACTTTTATTTTTTTAAAGTGAATGTAAATTCCTGTTTATCACATTGATTGATATTATTGTGAATAAATGGTAGTTTTGCACAAATCTTTAAGATTAATATAGAACCATAGCTGATATGTTTGAAAATTTGAGCACTCGCCTCGATCAGGCGATGAAAACGTTAAAGGGACAGGGAAGGATTACTGAGATCAACGTAGCCAATACTGTTAAAGAAATAAGAAGAGCCTTACTAGAAGCAGACGTTAATTATCGTATCGCAAAAGATATTACTAACGAGATAAAAGAAGAAGCACTTGGACAAAAAGTACTTACTGCTGTTTCTCCTGGTCAGTTACTAATCAAAATTGTAAATGACAAGCTTTGTGAATTAATGGGAGGTTCTGCGGCTCCTTTTAATCCTAAAGGAAGTCCGGGGGTTGTGCTTATTGCTGGTCTGCAAGGTTCTGGTAAAACTACCTTTACTGCCAAAATCTCAAATTTACTTAAAAAGCAAGGTAACCAAGTATTAATGGCTGCCTGTGATATCTACCGCCCTGCTGCGATAGATCAGCTAAAAACGCTTGGTGAGCAAATTGGTGTTGAAGTTTACGCAGAGCCTGAAAATAAAAATGCAGTAGAAATTGCTCAGAATGCATTAAAACATGCAAAAGCGAATGGTAAAAACATAGTAATTGTCGATACCGCTGGTCGTTTGGCTGTTGATGAGCAAATGATGGAGGAAATCACCAAGGTAAAAGCAGCTCTTAAGCCACAAGAAACGCTTTTCGTTGTTGACTCAATGACTGGTCAAGATGCAGTAAATACAGCTCAGGCCTTCAACGAGAGACTCGATTTTGACGGTGTGGTTCTAACAAAACTTGATGGTGATACTCGTGGTGGTGCAGCGCTTTCTATTAGATCGGTTGTTTCTAAGCCAATCAAATTTATAAGTACTGGTGAAAAACCTGATACCATAGATACTTTCTATCCAGACAGGATGGCAAACAGAATCTTAGGTATGGGTGACGTTGTTTCACTTGTTGAGAAAGCACAAGAGGTTTTTGACGAGCAAGAAGCTAAAAGATTAAATAAAAAATTAAGAAAGAATCAGTTCGACCTAAATGATATGTTGTCTCAGATACAACAAATCAAGAAAATGGGTAACCTTAAAGACCTCATGGGTATGATACCTGGTATGGGTAAAATGGTTAAAGATGCTGATATCGACGACGATTCTTTTAAACCTATAGAAGCTATCATTTTCTCTATGACTCCAAAAGAGAGAGAAAACCCTACTATTATTGATGCAAAAAGAAAGAAAAGAATTGCAAATGGTAGTGGAACATCTGTACAGCAGGTAAACAATCTGTTAAAACAATACGAAGAAATGAAAAAGATGATTAAGAAAGTAAATAAGATGAGTGGTAAAGGCCAGCTCAGAAACTTATTTGGTTAATCATTAAACATACAGGACATAAAAAAAGGAGCTCATTAGAGCTCCTTTTTTGTTGATATAATATATGTATTTATACCAATTGAGATTCAATTCTATTTTGTAAATCAGCTTTAGATGAAGCTCCAACTACTTTATCAACTACTTCTCCACCTTTAAATACCATCATTGTAGGAATGCTTCTGATACCAAATTTAGCAGCAATGTTAGGGTTAGCATCAACATCTAGCTTACCAATAACTGCTTTGCCATCAAAATCACCAGCTAATTCCTCAACTACTGGAGCCATCATTAAACAAGGTCCACACCAAGTAGCCCAAAAGTCTACTAATACAGGTGAGTCTGAATTTAATACAACTTCTTCAAAGTTGCTATCTGTTATTTCAATCGCTTTTCCCATTATTATAAATTTAAATTAATCGAATATGTATATTTCAAAATTATTTATTTCGTCAATTATTTTAGACAAATATCTAATTGTATTTAAAGATCAAAAGTTCAATAAAAGTGCACCTAAACAGATAAGGTAAATTTATACATAAATAAAAGTATTTAATACCTTAAATGTATTACTATTCTGTAACCCAAGTGATTTTGTTCTCAACTGGCCCTCTTACACCTTCAGGAACTTCAATCGCTTTTTCGCCAATATAAAAGAACCCAAGTAATTTGTCTTTGTCTCCTAAACCAAAAAACTCTTTGGCTTCTTCCCAGTAAGTAACTCCCCCACTCGCCCAGTAAGAACCTAAACCATAAGCAGTAGCCGTTAAATACATATTTTGTACAGCACAAGCTACAGCTTCTATTTCTTCAATTTCAGGAATACGTTCTGTTTCCTGTCTCTTCATTACTACAGCAATAATATGCGATGCACTCAAAGGATGAGTTAATAACTTTTGAAATTTAGCTTCATCAAAAGTACCTGCTGCCTTTGTTTTTTCTGCATATAAGTCTGACTGAAATTTAGAGAATGACTTAAGACCTTCTCCGCTAAACACAAAAAATCTCCATGGTTCAGTTTTACCATGTGTTGGAGCCCAGTTCGCGTTTTCCAGAATTTGCTTTACAATAGCATCATCAACTTTATTACCTGTATATTGCTTAGGGAATACAGATCGCCTGTTTTTAATAAGCTGGTTTATTTCTTCAGTGTTATAATTCAATTTCTTGGCTTTTTAATTTAACACAAAGATATGGAAGCAAACCATTAATGTAAAATAGAAAGTTTAGCTCATTAAAATCATTATATTAATTTCTAGGAATTAGAAGATAAAATAGCATAGGAATTAACTTAAGAAGGAAAAACTATTACCAAAAAATGCCTTTAA
>PBYL01000316.1 GCA_002729595.1 Thalassovita sp.
TTTGTCCTCATAGCGCACTTTAACCGACAAATCCCCAGGCTGCACTTCACCCAAATCAAAAAACCGCTCCCGAGGTGCCACACTGATGCTGGAGATCAGGATCTTGCTGTCAAAGCCTTCCGGGAAAAGCTCATCGCCTCCAATTTCAATGCGCTGACTGCCCCGATAGTACAACTTATTGGGAAAGTCAGAGGTAAGTTGCAGGCCCTTGACAAAAGCAGTCTTCTTAGGCAGCTCCCACTTCACCGGGGTGTAGGGCTTATTGGCCTCATCAATATGAAAAGTGAAGGTTTTTCGTACTTCTCTTGTCTTATTTTCCATGAATAATTTGATTATGCTGGAACCGTGGAAGTACCAGCTAATACGACTTTAATAAGTGTTTTTTCCGGGGCATCCTCTCCTAATTCTATTGTAAACTCAAACTCTTCATCATCTCTAACAAACCTTGGGTTTTCCAGGATGTAAGTTCCTAGGTTTACCTGAAAATTGTTATCTGTAATGAACTCCTGCATAGGTCTTTCATCAATAATAATCTTCTTATTGGCCATGAAGGTGAATACTCCATTTTGAAGGCCCGCTACTTTTTTGATAGAATCAAAATTAGCCATTTTTAGAACTTTCTTAAGTTCAAGTTCACTATCAGGCAAGTCGCCTTCGAAGATTACTGCCAGTAATATGATCCTGTTACAAAGGAACAGCCGATCTTTCGGCAACTTAGTTTGAGTAACATTAGTGATTCCAATTTCTTTGGAATCCTGGGTTTCAAACATATTAATATTGGCCTTTCCTCCTGCTTTCTTTATTGAGTAGTAAGAAGCATCTGCCAACATCAACCGTCCTTCTTTGATCCCTTCGGCTACTTTCACCATAGCTGGGTCAAACTTTTTACCCTGCTCTCTCAAAGAAAGGTGGGCATTAACGATTTCGAGAAACTGTTCTCTTGAATTTTTCCGTACCATGTTATAGATGTTAGAATTTAGATAATTAATCAGGTGTTAGAGGACTGAAAGCCTACTTTGAAGCCAATTCAGTCTTTTGGAATTTGCTTTTTGCAATTTGGAATTTCACTTATGCTACTGCATTGATTTCTAGTGCATCTGCCCCCTTCAATTCTGCAATATCAGGATTGCCTAACTCACCAAGTCCTCCCACTGAATCAACGCCTTGAAGCTCGGGTTGCCCAATCAAGTTATCCGCATTACCATCTTCCAGTTGGCGGATGATGTCATCCACTTCTGAAGTATCGAAGTTGCCGATATCACCAATATCCCCGTTAAGCATGAGTATTTCACCGTCCTCCAAACCATTAAGGCCAAGCTTTTCACTCAGTGAAGGAGACAATTTGTCCAGGTATACTTTCTTGCCCAGGGCCTTCAGTGAGGATAACGCCCTATTTTTGGCGTTGGCTACTTCATCCTGAAAGCCATCCATTCCAGAAACGTTTTCTTCATTTCGCTGGACAAAGCCATTTGAAGCCACCATACCCACTCCGGCTGAAGTCAACCAATCATACTGGTACCAGGCACCACCAAAGATGGTAGCGGCTCCGATCCATAGCGAATGTCGTCCGACTGCTGACCCGGCTACCATGCCCACTAGCCCTGAACCGAGATTCTTACCTGTTTCAATCAGGCTATTTTTGATTAAAACTTTCTTTTCCATGATGATATCTTTAAGTTGTTAATTCAAGTTACAGAAGCGCAGTAGGTACCAGCCTCTTGGATTTCTTGCGGGCGCTTTTCTTTTTAGTCTTTGTCTTGCCAGTACTTTTAAAGCGTCCTTTGGCATCTCTTGGGATTCCATCTACTGATTTTGACCTTCCCTTGTTCGTCCTTGTGGATTGCTTAACCACATAATAGATACCTCCTCCGGCTACCAGAACCCCTGCCCCGATAAGCAAGGGTGTTTTGTTCTTTTGAAAGAACCCATTCTTTTCTTCCGGTTTGTCCGTGGTTTGTACTTCAGTGGAAGGTGCCGGTGCTCGTCTGACTAAGGCCGTAGTGGTTGGGGTCGTACTGGGCATTGAGGTGATTTTAGTGGTCACAGGGGACTGTGTAGCTGTGGCTGGCCTTCGTACCAGCGAAGTGGTAGGCTGGCTAAACCTAACCAGCGGCTTGGGAATAGGCTGCGGTGGCTTCACCGGAGTGGCTCCACCCCCAGGTTTAGTGGGAGTAGGCACAAAGGATTTAGCCGTACTTACGAGGTTCTTTACATCAGACTGTGTCTTCTTGGCCTTATCAAACACCCCGGTAATCTTGCTCAGCAAAGCGGAGATGGAAGCCACCGCTCCGGAAGCAGCCGCTACAGCTGTCCCCGTCACCACTACACCCAGGCCTTCCACTTCCATGCCGTCATTCAGTAATTGCTCCACCTCATCGGCATCGGCCTCTACAATCATCTTTTCAAAGGGATCCACATAATCATCTACCTCAGATAACGGACTTCCTAACTCAAAACCATTCAATGGCACTGATTTATCGGTATTGCCTTTTCCTGTAAGAATGGCTTTTTTGAGGTTCTCTTTTTTACCACCAGCCAACTCATAAATCTTATCGGCTTTCTTGATAGCCTCTTTCAGCTTGACAAACCCACTCATGCTCATGCCCCGCTTTCGGGCTTCGGAATCACTGAGATAGCCGAAACGTAATCGTTCTGCTACTTTCATCAGGTTGGTTTTCATGGCCAGTAAAAAGCCGTTCCTTAGTAATATGGTAGCCGGGTTCAGATAACGGTTCACTGTTTTCACGACTGGTGTGATCACTTTCTTGGCTGTAAACTTGGCGGCATTGGATACACCTTTGGCTACCGGTTTGATTACTTTTTTACCGACAAACTTGGCGGCATTCTTTAAACCCCGGCCAATCTTTTTTAAGAAACCCAGTTCGCCTAATCCATCTATTACATAAAGATTCTCTTCCACATCTGCATACATGATCACATTGCCGTCTTCGTCCTGTATCTCGTAAGCGATATCGGGGCTTTGAACATAGCCGAGCGCTTCCAGGGCTTCAATCTGCTGGCCGCTCATTTCTCCCTCTTCAAGGCTTTCAAAATCTATGTCCTGGATGTCTACATTATCCAGTCCTGAAGCTGTAAATCCATCTAATCTATGCAGTTCCATAATTCATCAAGTTAAAATTTCAGTTAGTTTATAAGCGCCTAAGCCTATTCCTAAAGCCAGAAATATTTTTCCCGTGAGTCCCAGGCCTATTATCTTGCCTTTGGCTCTCGGTGCAGTTTGTTTTTCCAATGCAAGTGCCACCTCTACCTTCGGCTGAGCTTGTGTTAGCTGCAACACCGGCTGGGATGAGATTTTCTGTTCAGGCACCTTTCGGAGGGTTAGCATATCAGGTGTTGTCATCTGGTTTTGCTTATGACCAAACTTCCTAATTTGCCGAAGCGGTAGCCTCGGTTGCTTTAAGTTATAGATACCTAATCCATCGATGAGCAAGTCGGCTGAATCTACACCACTGACTTCCCGGATGCCGTTGATCTCGCCCACAGGTTTTCGGTCGTCTATATCAAAATCCCGGGCTTCCGAATACGGTACTTCATAGTTGAACTGGTCAGTAACACAGTCCAGCGTGAAGTAACCAGTCTCATTTGGTACAATGGGATAGATATGCTGGAAATAGGGCTTGATTCCGTATTTGGTGATTCGTACTTTGTGCGGGATGTCCAAGTTGGTAAGTATGCTGGAAATAAAAACCGAATAGCAGTCACAATCCACGCCTGTTTTGCGGTCTGTCCAGGTGCGGGATGGTCGCCTGACCTGTTCTACCCCGGCTTTGTCCCTGGCATACTGAATGTGGTTGTAGACAAAATCCCAAATGTTCTCGCAGGTATCTTGTAGCGTTTTACCTTTCAGGGTTTTAGCCAAAAGGGCTGTATCTCCCTTCGTATCCCTTACGACCTGTTTGATCAGGTTGATGGTGTGGTGTAGCTGCGCCTTGCCTTCGGGACGGATTACCTTGTCCTGACCACTACTTTTAGGAAAAAGCTTGTCAAACGCATGGCCTGGGGCGATATGTCGTTTCTTCAGGGCTTGCATCAGATGGCGAGTTTGAGGGTTTCTTGCTGCTGGTATGGGATACCGTTGACTTTTGTGGTCACCGTGGAGACCACATCCAGCACGGCTTCTTGTCCACTGCGGATTTTTTGTACGAGTTCAGTGCCTAAGACCTGGATGAGCGAGAGCCACCCAGCTGACTGAATGGTGATATTGAAGGACTCTTCTCCATTGGCAGGTAGTTGGATGGTTTCATCCTTGACCTGAGACGAACCGAGAGAGGCATCTTTATAAGTAAGATTGACAAAAGGATACTGAATGGAAAGGTTGATCGGGTTGGGATTTTGCAAACGGACGTTTGCCTTAAGCTCAATGCCCGACAGGCTGACCTTGTTGACCTGCAGGGATGTTCTGGTCACAATGGTCTTAGAGGCTTGATTGAGCCTGAGTAAATACCGGCCTGCGAAAAAAGCGGCCGCTCCACCTACTATCCATTTAAGCATTTGAGTTACTTTTTTTACCCAAATGAATATTTATTTTCTATGCAGTCCAAATGGGTCTGGGATAGCCTGTTTTGGTCAGGGAATAATGTGGAATAAAGTGTATTTTACCGGTTCTAAAGGTTGTTTTCTGTGATATCACTAAAACCTTGGAGTTTAAATATTTAATCACCCTAAATGGTCTTAAAATGATCGAAGAAAATTTGAACATGAAGTTTATGAGCAAAGGAGATCTTGCTAAAAAACTTAATGTAAGTTCAGAAACACTAAGGTTAAAAATGAAAGAAATCAAGGGGCTAGATACTAGTAGGAGAAAGCTCTTGTACCCCTGGGAGGTGAAATTGATTTATCTTCATTTTGGTTATGGGAAGTAGTTTTTCTCGTCATAAGGTGGTTTTCCAAGGAGGATTTATTTTGACGACTATTTAGGTACTTTTAGTGCGTACACCATATATTTTTTAAACCATTACTTGAATTGGTTTATTTTTATCACGAAATTAGTACTATGAGTACCCATAATGAATCTAAAATAAACCAACTCTTGCAGCTACAACCACCTGGCGTTGTACTATTAGCCTCTTGGTTAACCGAGAAAGGATACAGCCTTGATTTGCAGAAGCGATACCGTAAAAGCAAGTGGTTAGAATCCATAGGTTCGGGGGCTATGAAGCGAACCGGGGAAAAGGTGGATGTTACAGGTGCCCTGTTTGCTCTCCAATCTCAAAAAGGCATGAGCATACATATAGGTGCCAAGTCAGCCCTGGCTTACTTGGGTAAAGTGCAGTATCTGGAACTTAACTCCAAAAAAGTTTTTCTCTTTGGCGATAAAAATGAAAAATTACCAGCCTGGTTCAATCAATACCAATGGGGTGTTGAGATCAATTACTATAGTACCTCATTTCTTCCTCCTGGCAGGGGGTTAACTACCATAGACCAGGCCGCTTTCCAACTCAAAATATCCAGTGCAGCCCGGGCTATGATGGAATGCCTTTACCTGGTGCCGGAAGAACAGCCACTACTAGAATGTTATGAGTTGATGGAGAGTTTGAACAATCTGCCACCGGCCAAGGTACAAACACTACTGGAAGCCTGTACTTCTGTGAAGGTGAAGAGGCTGTTCCTGTACCTGGCGGAAAAAGCCAGCCATGCTTGGTTTAATCACTTGAAGCATGATCAGATAGATTTGGGTAGCGGCAAAAGAAGCCTGGTAAAAAACGGAACTTATGTAGCTAAATATCAAATCACCGTACCTCAAGAATTGGAAAATTATGGCCACTGAAACTTACAAAAGGCAAGTAGCTCTATTGCTGGATGTGCTTCCGGAGGTGGCTAAAGAAGAAATCTTTGCGTTGCACGGAGGCACGGCCATCAATTTGTTTGTCCGCAATATGCCTCGTTTATCCGTAGATATTGACCTGACCTATCTTCCTATTGAAGACAGAAAAGATTCATTACAAAATATATCGGATGGCCTTTCCAGGATAAATGAAAATATTCTTACTATCCTGCCAAAAGCCAAGATATCCCTCGTTGAGGAAACCTCTAAGCTTCTGATAGCCCATCAGGGTGCGCAAATCAAACTGGAAGTTAACCAAACCAACCGGGGAGCTTTGCACGATCCCAAAATACTGCCATTATGCGAAAAAGCACAGGAAGAGTTTGAGGCTTTTTGTGAGGTGCCTGTCGTTGGTATGGGCCAACTCTATGGCGGTAAGATATGTGCAGCCTTAGATCGTCAGCATCCACGAGACCTTTTTGATGTGAAGTACTTTTTAGAAAATACTGAATTCACTGATGAGCATAGAGAAGGGTTGCTATTAGCCATCCTAAGTAGTAACCGACCATTGGAAGAATTGCTCTATCCTAACTATCTTGATCAGCGTGCTGCATTAGTCAATCAATTTGAAGGCATGGCCAATGAGCCCTTCAGTTATGAGGATTTTGAAAAAGCCAGAGAGAATCTTATTGAAACAATCCATGGATCATTGACCGATGATGATAAAGCTTTCCTGATTTCAATTCAAAGCCTTCAGTCAGACTGGAGCATTTACAATTTTGAGCGTTTTCCTTCTATTCAATGGAAGTTGCAGAATTTGCAGAGATTGAAAGAAAATAATCCCGAAAAGTATAAGAGACAATTGCCAGATTTGAAAAATAGGTTGAGTTAATGATCAATTTTGCCGTCTGGCAATAAATACCGTATTTTGCACCTGAATGCAGCAATTCAAAAAAATATCATCCCTTTTCTTTCTGAGCATATTCAGTATGCTCATGCTGCATCAGGCTTTGCCGCATAGTCATCATCAGCATGAACTTATTGATTTAGTTGAAGCTTCCGAGCATCATCATTCGCATGCTCACAGTCACGACCATGACAAAGAAGAAAATAAAGATTCAAATGATCATTCCGGATTTTTGGATTTTCTATTGGGCAGTCATGCACACACCTATCATTCCAATGATTTTGAGGTAAGGAATATTGCCAAGCAGCAAATTAAAGTAAAGGAATTTTCGGCTTTTACTCTGCCATTAGTTCATACTTTCTTATTTAAAAAAGAAAGTGAGCCTGATAGAATCATAGTCTATCAGCCACCAGGCAATTTTGATTTTCATTTATCAACCCCCTCGCTCAGAGGCCCTCCCGTTTTAGGTTAATCTTTCTGTGTTTGCCATCTGGCTATACCAGACTTGGCGAACCGAGTTTTTAAGGTTTAACCTAAATCATTTATTATTTCATGTTAAAACATATCGTATTCGCTCTGTGCGGATGCCTGTATGCTGCTATTGGTTTTGCTCAGACTAACCAGACGGAACAGGTACTTCGCGCAATTGAGCAAAACAACAAAGAATTAAAGGCCTTCCAGTCGCTAATGGAAAGCCAAAGGCTTGACTACAAATCCAGCAACAACCTGCCGGATCCGCAGGTTTCTGCATTTTATCTGCCGTTTGGTGAGCATACCACAGGTGATTATTCTGAATTTCAGGTTTCTCAATCTTTTGAGTTTCCCACGGTCTATGCCGCCCGCGGCAACTGGATTGATAAGCAGGAAGAACAATTGCAACTGGAATACTCCAGGATCAGACAGGAAGTACTGCTACCCGCTAAAAAGTACTGCATTGACCTTATTTCATTAGCCAAACGAAAAGAAGTAGTACAACTGCGTATGGAGCAGGCACGTCAGGTTTTTGAACAGGTACAAGAGCTTTTTGACAAAGAGCAAGTGGGTATCCTGCAACTCAATAAGGCGAAAATTGCCTGGATGCAAGACCAGTTTCAGGTAGAGCAAATTGAGGCAGAAAGAAGAAACCTGTTGCTTTCCCTTCAAAAGTTGAATGGAGGGCAGGCAATTGTCTTTGATCAGAAGGTATTCGCCACTGACTTGAAACTTAGCAATGCCGATAGCCTGTGGCAGCAAAAAAAAGCCACTGATCCAGAAATAGTAGTTTCTATCGGTCTGGAGGATGTTTCCATGCAACAAATAAAGGTTGAGAAGAATAAACTGTTGCCAAACCTCACCGCTGGTTTCAATCATCAGGGAGTAATGGGGTCTAATTATTCTGGTGTTTATGGGGGGATATCTATTCCCCTATGGAGCGGTAGAAATAAAGTGAAAGCAGCAGAAGCCAGATACCAGTACCAGCAGTCTAAAACTGAAGCTGTCACCACAGCGATGTATTCTACTTTTCTGGAACAATACAATCAGTATGAGTTGATGCTTCGGAAATACGATGAGTACACTACCACATTGGAAGGTTTGAATAGTGAAAATCTACTATTAGAAGCTTACCAGCTAGGGCAAATCTCCTTTATGGACTATTACATTGAGCTGCAATTTTACAGACAGGCTTATGATAAGATGCTGGAAATAGAAAAAGAGCTTCATCAGCTCAAAGCAGAAATTTTAAAATATCAATTGTAACAAATTAACAAGAAACTTATGAAAACGAGAAATATAGTATTCGCATTACTGATCCTTTTTACCCTTTCATGTACCTCAAAGTCTTCTAAAGAAGAACATGGACATGAACACGAAACCGAAGAGGCACATGGCCATGCACATGATGAGGAATCGGGACATCAGCATAAGAGTGAAGATCATCACGAACAGGAAGAGTTTACAGTAGATCAGGACTCTACCCATTCGCATGACGATGGTAGTGAACACCATGATCATTAATTACAAAAACTAAATAGAAATGCGATATATATTCATTTTAATTGCGTTACTGGCAGGATCCTGTCAGTCCGCAGAAGAGCATGGCCATGCCCACGATGCGGATGGTGGCCACATTAATGAAGGCAGTGAGATACCTGCCGTAGACTATACCCTCTGGACAGATAAAACTGAGTTGTTTGTGGAATTCCCGGCTTTGGTCGTGAATAAGACTAGCCGTTTTGCAGCCCACTTTACCGTTCTGGATAAGCACCAACCCGTAAGGGAAGGCAGTGTGACTGTGAGCCTGGTCAAAGATGGAAAAGGCATCCGCCATACGGTAGAAGCCCCATCTTCTCCGGGGATTTTTGCTCCGTCACTTCAACCTAAAAAGGCGGGGGTTTATCAACTGATATTTGATATTACTACTCCCTCATACCATGATAGAGTTGTGATTGAAGACATTCAGGTGTTTGCAAATGCGGAAGAAGCCATTAGTGCTGTTGGAGGTAATGAGGAAGACGGAGGTGCTATTAGCTTTCTAAAAGAGCAAGCCTGGAAGATTGATTTTCAGACTGTTCCTGTAGTTTCCGGTGAAATCTATGATGTTATTAAAACATCAGGCGTATGGAAGGCTGCTCCAGGAGCCATACGTTCTCTTTCAGCCAATGCCTCTGGCGTAGTACGTTTTGCTATGGATAACCTGACTGAGGGGGCCGAGATAAAGCAAGGTCAATCCTTAATGAGGATAAGCAGCAAAGGAATGACTTCCAATAATTTACAAACGGAGATTGAGCAGGCCAGGGCCAATTTTGAACAGGCTAAGGCTGAATACGAGCGTAAAAAACAACTCTATCAGTCCAAAATTGTACCTAAAGCTGAGCTGGAACAAGTGGAAAGCAGGTACAAGGTGGCCAAATCGAATTACGAAACCTTAACATCAGGCTATTCAGTAGGTGGAAAACAGATCATTGCTCCTTTTGACGGGTATGTAAAATCAATTTCTGTCAGCAATGGAGGTTTTGTGAGTCAGGGAACCCAACTATTAACTATTGGCTCTCATCGCTCTCGATTATTGGAGACACAGGTCAGTGCATCTTATGCTCACGCCCTACAGTCAATTCAAAACATCTATTATCAGAAGGCCAGTGATAGTTGGTCAAGCATTAAAGCCTCGGGCGGGACCGTTCTTTCAGTTGGGAAGGAAGTGGAACGTACAAAGCCAATGCTCCCAATTTATGCCCAGGTCACCGAGAAAATTACCATGCCCGAAGGCAGTTACACCGAGGTAGAGATTGCCTATGGTGAACCAAAGCAAACCATGATGATCCCTGAAAACGCCCTTTTGGAAGATTATGGAAGTTATTCGGTAATCCTTCAGCTTTCAGGGGAAAGTTTTGAAAGGCGACCAGTAAAGATTGGCAGAAGAAATGGTGAGTATGTAGCCGTAGAGGATGGACTTAAGGCTGGTGAAGTGGTCGTTACGAAAGGCGCTTACCAGATAAAAATGGCCTCCATGTCAGGAACAACGCCAGCTCATGGCCATGAACATTAAAAAGGAAATGATATGTTAAATAAAATATTATCAATATCACTTCAAAACAGGCTCCTTGTTTTATTAGGTGCAGTAGTGTTGAGTGTGGCAGGCCTTTACATGGCACGGACGATGAACGTGGATGTCTTTCCTGACCTAACGGCACCAACTGTAACTATCCTCACGGAAGCACATGGTTTGGAGTCAGAAGAAGTAGAAAAGCTGGTAACTTACCAGTTAGAAACAGCCCTAAACGGCTCTCCCAATGTGAGAAGAATCCGTTCCTCGTCAGCTGCAGGTATTTCCATTGTTTGGGTAGAGTTTGATTGGGGAACGGATATTTACCGTGCCCGGCAAATTGTAAGTGAACGGATACCCATGGTGCGTGAAAACCTACCGGGTGGTATCGGGGCTCCCACGATGGCTCCTATTTCTTCCATCATGGGAGAGATTATGCTATTAGGCGTTACATCAGACAGCTTGTCGGCCATGGAATTGCGAACACTTTCTGACTGGACCATCAGGCCCCGGTTGAAAGCTATTGGAGGAATTGCCAATGTAATAGTTATTGGTGGAGATTATAAGCAATATCAGGTATTTGCCCATCCTGACAAGCTCAAGCACTATAACATAAGCCTCAGTGAATTGGTGGAAAAAGTAAAAGAAGCCAATGTAAATGCCCCAGGAGGCTTTTTCAATCAACATGGCAACCAATATATCATCAAAGGCAGTGGCCGGGCTTATGCAGTGGAAGAATTGCAAGAAGCAGTGGTAAAACAAGTTAATGGGCAAAGCATCAAAATTAAAGATGTGGCCACTGTACAGATTGGTGCGGCAGATAAGATTGGTGACGGCTCACTGAATGCATCGCCTGCGGTCATTCTTACCATCTCCAAACAACCAGATGTCAATACACTGGATTTGACCGGCCGTTTAGATGAAGCCATTGCTGAACTAGGACAAACATTGCCAGAAGGTGTTGAGATTAAGAGTCATATTTTCAGGCAGTCCGATTTCATAGAAGCCTCTATCAGTAACCTGAACCAAACCCTGCTGGAAGGTGCCGTCTTTGTGGTAATTGTCCTGTTTATTTTCCTGATGAATTGGCGAACCACGTTTATTTCTTTGTTGGCTATTCCAATATCATTACTGGTATCCATCATTGTATTGAAGCTCTTGGGCTATACTATTAATACGATGAGTTTAGGAGGAATGGCCATTGCCATTGGTGCCTTGGTAGATGACGCAATTATAGATGTTGAAAATGTTTATAAACGTCTGCGGGAAAATGTCCGAAAGCCCAAAAGCGAGCGACTCCCTGTGTTAGCAGTAGTGAAGGATGCTTCTATAGAAATCAGGAGTTCTATAATAATCGCAACGCTGATCATCATTGTGTCATTTGTGCCGCTGTTCTTCCTAAGTGGTATGGAAGGTCGTCTGTTGCAACCTCTGGGTATTGCTTTTGTAACCTCTGTGCTTACCTCTTTGGTGGTGGCTGTTACGGTAACACCCGTCCTTTGCTCATACCTATTGAAAAGCGAAAAAGTATTGAGCAAAAGTGCTGAAGGAACGAAGGTAGAGAGATGGCTTCAAAAGCAATACTCAATGGTATTAGGTGGTGCCATGAAGTTTCCGAAAACCATTATAGCAGTTACAGTCATTGCCTTTTTGCTAAGTATAGGCCTGTTTACCCAGTTAGGTAGGAGCTTTTTACCAGAATTTAACGAAGGATCACTGGTTATTAGTGCTGTTGGCCCACCAGGTATGTCGTTGGAAGAAAGCAATAAAGTAGGCAAGCTGGTAGAGCAACAGTTGTTGGAAATGCCAGAGGTAGATGTGGTTACCCGCAGGACGGGACGGGCCGAACTGGATGAACATGCACAGGGTGTTAATGCTGCTGAGGTTGATGTTCCCTTTACGCTCGGTGACAAAAGCAAAGAAGCGTTTTTTGAAGAGGTAAGAAAAAAACTCAGTATTGTTCCGGGTGTAAATATTACACTGGGGCAACCCATTGCTCACCGGATTGATCACATGCTCTCAGGAACCCGCGCCAATATTGCGATCAAAATATTCGGGCCTGACCTGCAACGTCTTTATGAGGTGGGCAAAAGTATTGAGGAGGGTATTAAACCTATTGAGGGACTGGCTGATGTAGCCGTTGCTCAGCAGATTGAAGTGCCACAGCTTCGCATCAAGCCAAAACGCCAGATGCTATCCGCCTTTGGTATGACGGTTGGCGACCTCATGGAGCAAGTGGACATTGCCTTTGCCGGGGAAGAAGCAGGTGAGATCTACGAAGGACAAAAATACTTTGACCTGGTGGTGCGTTATCAGGATGATTTTAGGAACAAAATTGAACGTATCAAAACGGCATTGGTGAGCCTGCCAAATGGAGGTCAAACTACCATTGACCAACTGGCCACCATTTCTTCTGTGAGCAGTCCGAATACGATTAGCCGGGAAGATGTGCAGCGCAAGATTGTTGTGGCTGCCAATGTACAGGGACGTGACTTGAGAAGTGCCGTCAACGAGATTCAGGAGACCATAGACACCAATATTGAAATTCCAGAAGGCTATCGTGTAGAATATGGAGGACAATTTGAAAGCGAGGCAAAAGCTTCTCAATTGCTTTTGATTACTGCGGTATTGGCTATTTTGATTATTTTCTTGCTACTCTACTTTGAGTTTAAGAACATGAAGCTGGCTTTTGTGGTCTTGATCAATCTGCCTCTGGCGTTAATCGGTGGCATTCTGATTGTGTACTTCACTTCGGGGATCATCAGTATTGCAGCTACCATTGGTTTTATCAGTTTGTTTGGGATAGCAACCCGAAATGGTATTTTACTTGTTTCCCGGTATGAAGATTTGCGAAGAGAAGGCAAAAAGGGACTGACCTTAATAAAGGAAGGTGCTTTAGATCGGCTCAACCCCATTCTAATGACGGCTTTCACTACCGGTTTAGCTTTAATCCCCCTGGCACTCAAAGGTGGTGAGCCTGGCAGTGAGATTCAAAGCCCTATGGCTGTAGTAATCCTGGGCGGTTTGTTATCCGCTACCATTTTGAATTTGGTGGTGATACCGTGTGTGTATCAGTTGGTGGTCAAAAAGAAGACATAATTCATTTAGACCAGTCAAGCTCGATATTACATATCAGGCTTGACTGGTTCTTTAAACCCACCTTCCCACTTTCCTCTCGTATGCCAGATAATCCTCTCCAAAAACACTTTCTAGTACCTTTTCTTCTAGTCCGACTCTCACAAATACGATAAAGGCTCCAAGTAATAATATAATACCTGAATAGATGCTGGGAATACAGAGAAAAAAGCCTATCAGCGTGATTAACTGCCCCAGATGGAGTGGGTTTCTTGTTTTAGAATAAATGCCTTTTGTAAGCATCAGCCAACCTCTTCGTTCACTGCCTCTGGCCAGTCGTTGTTGGTTTTTGGCCGAAAATACGATCAGGAAAGCAACGGTCATAATTCCAATAGCTACCCAACTTAGCGTATGGGTTTTTAAGGCTTCAAAAGGCACAACATATTGATGGTAAATCTCAGGAAACAGCGAGAAAATTGTAGTAAGAGCAATCACCAAAAGCCATATCAGGTTATTTAATAAAGTAACTGTTTTAAGCTTTGGTGGTTTATCTTTTCGTTTTGGCGCGTACATCAAAAATGTGAGCAAAAAGTAAAGCAGGAAAA
>PBYL01000317.1 GCA_002729595.1 Thalassovita sp.
TAGCCACAATATCCAAATGTTGACCATTGTCTACATCCAGATTGCAAAGGTTAAATACCTCAAAAATTCCCAATCGAATTATTAACCCAACTTTATAAATAGATTGTAAAAAAGGAGTGCTAACTATGCTAAAAGTCCTCTTGTTTTGCGATGTACACAAACCAAAAAATGACAATAATAAAAATATGAGTACTTCCACCTTCATCTTATTATATGTAGCAATTAGCTTAATCTTAAAAAGATACAAGATTATAACATTGTAAATAGCGTTTTATTGAAAGCTACATTTTACTTCTTTACCCATGCCATAAGAAGATTTTTAATCTCAAACTAACAGCAAACAACTGTATGTCAACAGGTTGAACTTTTGAATGATTCTCTTATCTATTGATTGTATAATTAAACAAAGACAAAATTGTAATTATCTGTTAAAGTTGGATTAATCTAAACTTAAACATTGATCTCAAATCATATTTAAACTAATTATAAATATAGTTTTCGGTGTAGATGAAATATTGGGAAATAAGCTAAAAAACAATAGTTCTATTCTTTGTAACTCGCATTAATTTTAAATAGTAAATTTGATTTTTAAAGAATATTTAGATCAGCATGAAACACAAACTTAGACAACAGATAGAAAAAATTATTTCACTAACAGATGAGGAGTTTGATGTTGTGCTGAATCATTTCCAATTAAAAGCATTTAAAAAACACCAGATTGTAATTCATCAAGATGACTATGTGAAATATGATTTCTACATCGCAGAAGGATTAATGAAATCTGCCAACATGAAACCCGACGGCAAAGAACACATTGTACAATTTGCTATGGAAGATTGGTGGATTACAGACCCAGAAGCTTTCCATTTGGGTACAAAGTCTAAGTTTACGATAGATTGTTTAGAAGATACAAAAGCCTTTTCGCTAACTTTAGAAAACAAAGAAAAGCTATGCAAAGCTATTCCGAAAATGGAGCATTTCTTTAGAAAAAAAGCAACTGCTGGCTACATTGGATTACAAAAGAGAATTTTGTGTTTTATAAGCAGTAAAGCCCAAGACCGATACCATAACTTGTTAGAGGAATATCCAGGACTTATTCAGCGAGTGCCTAAAACCCTGATTGCTTCTTATTTAGGTGTGTCAAGAGAAACATTAAGCCGCTTAGCCAATGAATGACTGTGACATTTCGCACAGCAAATCCGTGATAAAGCCCCTGTGAAAATGGCCATTTCTATGAGAATTTTGCCTCATAAATCAATTATGAAAGCAAATATTTAATTAACAAATGGAATATAGAAATCTAGGTAACTCAGGTTTAAAGGTACCTGTACTCAGCTATGGCACAGCTACTTTTGGCGGAACAAACGAATTTTTTGGCAAATGGGGGCAAACGGATGTAAATGAAGCTTCCCGATTAATAGATATCTGTCTGGAAAGAGGTGTAAACTTTTTTGATACAGCTAATGTCTACTCACAAGGCGATTCCGAAGCAATTTTGGGTAAAGCTTTAAAAGGAAAAAGAAATGAAAGTATTATTGCCACCAAATCGACTTTCCAAATGGGTGAAGGACCGAATGACAAAGGCTCTTCTCGTTTCCACATAATTAAAGCCTGCGAAGACAGCCTGAAAAGATTAGAAACAGACTACATCGATTTATACCTGATGCATGGTTTTGATGCCAAAACTCCAATTGAAGAAACTTTGAGCACTTTAGATCAACTTGTAAAGAGTGGTAAAGTTCGATACATTGGTTGCTCAAACTTTGCTGCTTGGCAACTCATGAAATCCCTATCTATTTCTGAAAGGTTAAATCTGGAAAAGTATATTGTTTACCAAGGCTATTACTCTTTAGTTGGTTGAGATTACGAGCAAGAAATAATGCCACTTTTGCAAGATCAACAAATGGGATTAATGGCTTGGAGTCCGCTGGGTTGGGGTAGATTAACTGGCAAGATTAAAAGAAACCAACCCATGGAAGAAGGCAGAATTAAGTCTGGTGGCGATGTAGGTGCACCGCCAGTAGAAATCGAATTAATTTATGATGTGGTGGATGTGCTAGAGCGAATTGCCATTGAAAATGATAAAAGTATATCTCAAGTTGCTATTAACTGGATATTGCAAAACCCAACAGTCTCGAACGTGATTGTTGGTGCCCGAAATGAAAAACAGTTGATTGATAATTTAGATGCTGCCAATTGGTCGGTTTCACAGGAAGATTTACAAAAACTTAACAAAATCACTAAACCGCAAGCTATCTACCCTCATTGGGTAGGTGAGCGCTAAAAAGTGATTATTAGTAGAAGTGTAGCCATTAGTTTTACTGATGGCTTTTTTATGTTTTAAATAAAAAAAGAATTATATTCATCATGCAAATATTATAAGCTCATCCTTCAATACAAGAGGCATTTCATCTAACTACCTTTCTCTCTTTTTTTACTTTTTAATGTGCCATGATGAAAACTAAAGCGCTATTTCTATTATTTACTACACTTACAATATTTTATGAATCTTTCGGGCAATTTACTGTCAACGATTCTCTAGATCAATACATAGAACAACTTGTAATAGAACTCGAAGCTCCCGGATTTGGAATTTCGATTGTGCAAGATGGTAAAGTAATTTATTCTAAAGGTTTTGGCACTAGAACTCTTGATAAAAATGAGCCTGTAGATGCAAATACACTTTTCGCCATTGGTTCAATATCAAAATCTTTTACCCCAATTGCCATAGCAATGCTTATAGACGAAGGCAAACTCAGTTGGGACGATAAAGTAATTAAACATATCCCCTATTTCCAGTTGTACGATCCTTATGTAACTAACTCTATTACAATTAGAGATTTGCTCACTCATCGAAGTGGTTTAAAATGGACAAGCGGTGGCACTTTGTGGTATCATTCTGATTTAGACAGAGAAGAGATTATCAGAAGAATGAAGTTTCTAGAACCCGAATCAGAATTCAGGTATACACCTGCCTACCAAAACATTATGTTCATTGTTGCATCTAAAGTAGTAGAAGCCGTGATTGACGATACTTGGGATAACTTTATTCGAGAGCGAATTTTTAAACCTCTCGGAATGAACAACACCGTAATTAGCGAAGCTGAAAGAAAGCTTAGTAAGAACATTGCCAGTCCACACATAAAAGATCAAGACTTAAACAAAATAGCCATTGAACAAGAAAAACTAGATAACATTGCTCCCGCTGGTTCTTTCTATTCTTCGGCAAATGACATGGCTAAATACATGCAGTTTATCTTAAATAATGGTGTCGTTGATAATGACACACTTGTTAGCCCAAGCTCATTTAATGAGATTTTAAAACCTCAAATACATTTTCCGATAATGGGAGAACCTCTTCACAACGAGTTTACTTCTTATGGTTTTGGTTGGTTTCTTACTCCAAAAAACGGAGATAAAATTGTAGAGCATTCAGGTGGTGTGGATGGCATGGGGGCAAATTTAGTATTGGTGAAAAATCGGAACTTTGGCATAACAGTACTTTCTAATGCTTCTTACACAACCATTTCATATGCATTAAGCTATCAGATTTTAGGCGAATACCTAAATGATAAAGAATATCTGAATTTTGGTGTATTCGCAAAAGAATACTTTTCACAACTTGATGATATAACAAAGAACGACAGAGCTGAGCTTGAAAAATCGAAAGTCAATAATACACAAGCTTCTTTATCACTAAATGAGTACACAGGTATTTACACAGATAAAATGTATGGAGATATTAGTATTGGCATGGATGGTACAAACTTGAAAATAGCGTTTTCGCACACTCCTTTGTTTACTGGAAAGCTCTCTCATTGGCACTACGATACCTTCGAAATAGACTGGTTCGACCCAAGAGTTCCAAATGGATTTATAACATTCAGCTTTGATTCGAAAGGAAATGTGAGCGGGTTTGAGTTAGACCAATCCAACCTACTCGATGTAGATTTTACAGAATTAGAGATCACAAAAAAGATGAATACAAAAGAGGTGGTGCATTAGTAAATGTATAGTATATTCGACTACAATCAAATATGCTTTATTACCGCTAATGAAATACCTTTTACTATTAATTATACTTCCAGCTTACTGTTTTTCTCAACCACTAAAAGAAATTAAGACAAAAGATGATGCTGAAAACTTTATCGTAAATAATTATCGATTTAATAAATATAAGTACGACTCTTTCAAAATTGATTCTGCCAGTACTGAATATGACAATTTTAAAAAGGGAGATTTCAACCACGATGGAGTGCCTGATTTGCTCATCTTTGGTAAAGCTCAAGTTACAGTAAAAGGTGAAACTTATGATAATGAAGATGAGATAATTCTATTACTTGGAAATAAGCATAGAAAAGCCATAAAGGTAAATATACCTTACAGTTTTTTTAGAGGTCTTGGGATTCATGTAGTGCCTACACCCAAAATGATCAAAGTAGATAATTACGATTGTCTTCTTATTCAATATGAGACCACACAACTATTTGCAGAAAGCACAAGCAATTTCGCTGATACAATGTATGTGGAATTTGATAACCTATTGCCGTATAATCCATCCCCAAGTAATAAAAAGATAAGCAAAATTGAGTTTAAAACCGATTATTGCTATGGTAGCTGTCCAGTATTCGAGATTTCAATGGATAAAAATTATGATGTTGTATACAGTGGAATTGATCATGTAATTAAAAGAGGTGAATACAAATTACGAGCAGAAGTTAAAGACTGGCAATACTTAATTAAATTAATCAGAAACTTAAATATAGAAGAGTTTAAAGATTATTATGCGGTTCAATATACAGATGATCAAACTGCATTTTTAACTATTTACTTTGATGATGGCAGCAAAAAACATATAAAAGATTATGGGTTAAAAGGCTCTTATGGTCTTTCAATAATTTATGATTATTTCTTTGATTTAATCGAGTTTTGATATTTTTAGAATTGGGGATTAAATTAATATCGATGACAAAACAATCTTTCAAATGCGAATGCTGTGGTACTGTGTATGATGAAATGCCTTTATGTTTTGGCTCAAATTATCCTGATCACTATTATTCCATTCCACCAGACGAGCGAGCAACCCGAATTGAATTAGAAAAAAGTCTCTGTGTTGTTGATGAACAGTATTTCTTTCACAGAGGTAGATTAACTATCCCAATAATTAATTTCCATAATAGTCTATACTTTGACATATGGACAAGTATAAGTAAAGAAAATTTTGAACTTAGAATGGACTATTGGGATAAGCCTGAAAGAGTTAACAATAATCCATACTTTGGCTGGTTACAAAATCAAATTCCAACTTATGAGAATACAATCAATATAAAGTCAAAGGCTGTAGAACACGAATGTGGAGCAATTCCTGAAATAATCATATTTGAAGAAAATCATCCACTTACAATCGATCAAAAAAATGGAATATCGCTAGAAAAAGCCCATAAGATTGTTCAATCTATTTTAAAAGAACAACACTTAAAATGAGGTTTATATCTATTACAACTTCTCAACCAAACCACCTTGTAACATTCAACAAACAATTCTTTGTGGTAATCAGCATTATTTAATTACGATTTTTTAATGGAATTGAGATTAAATAATTTTTTAATATGCTTGGCCACTTAAAACCATCTTTAGATGCATCCCATTCCTGTTCACAATATGCTTATCAGAAATATTATTGTGGAATATGCCGATCGCTAAGGAAAGAAAAAGGACTATTTGCAAGCGTGTTAATCAATCATGAGCTTACTTTAAATCTATTAGCACTTTCTCCTTTTTTAGAAAACCAAGCTCTAACCAGTACACCTTGCCCCTCAAAGGCAATGTTTGGTAAACAAATGGCGGCAACCCATCCAGTAATTGATAAAGTGTCTAAACTTTCGATCCTACTAGGCTGGATAAAAACAACAGACTGGTCATTCGATTCTAAAAATCCCATTGCTACACTGCTTGAAAAGCAATTGAAAAAATGGAATCAAAAACTGAATAACGACCTATCTGCTTCTCTAGAAAAAGTAATTGCAGACTATATCAAATTAGTTAAAACCTCTGAGCCAGAGATGAATGCAGTAATTAATGGCAGCGGAAGTCTTGCCGAAAAACTCTGGGAAGAATTGGCGGTATTAACTACTATTCCCATCGAGTTGAAAGATCAACTTGCTTTGTTGTTTAGGGAAACGGGTAAACTAATTTTTCAGGCAGATGCAATTGAAGATTATCACATAGACTTAAAAAAAGGCAATTATAACCCAATAGAAATTCTTTCAAGAAGTAAAAAAAATGCTGCAAGAGAATTTTACGAAGCTTATCGAGTAAGACATATTACCATTGCTTCTTTGCTGAACCAGATTGCAAGAAATCCTCACTTGAACCAAGAGTTTGTTAAGAGTTTTAGTTCGGCAATTAGTAATATAGACCAAGCAGTTTTAAAAAAGTTTGAGCATTTTACAGACCCCGTTAATAGTGATTTTATAAACAGTATTTCAAATTTTTTCCATTTCGATCTACAGGCGAATCAGTGTTGTTGCCACCAATGTTGCAGTAATTGTAAGTGCCCATGCGAAGATTGCCATTGCAGCGGATGCCATTGCGATAATGGTTGTAGTTGCCCAGATTGCCACTGTAATTGTGATATTTGCAATGCCTGTAACTGTGATTGTGGCGATTGCTGTGGACCAAAAACTTACAAAGAATACGAAAGCACAGAAGAAATGAAGAAAGAATTACTCAAAGAGATTTTAGATTCTGATTTGAGTGATAGTACAAAAAATGAATTGCTCCAAAAGCTCGATAGCGTTAAAACAGACTCCAACCAAAGAATCGATATGTTGATCGATCATCTCAATAAAGATTTAGAAAAGTGATTTGCTCAATCTAAAAAAGGATTCCATTTACATTTTGTACAACTTCGAGTTTGCTCTATTTTTACCGCAAATAAATTAAAGCAAACAAATTAGACAGAATGTATAGAATAGGAATTTTAATACTGCTTCTCGGATTTTCGAAGTTGGGTTTCGCAGTGGACAACAAAGCAGAAAAAAGTGGCAAGGTTGAGTATGCTGTTTGGCGCAATGGTAAAGTTGATGCAGAAAGAGACAAATTAATTGTAGAATATAATAATGGAATTGCTAAAAGCTGGACAGACAGAACTGGTAAAAATTTAATTCCAGAAGTTCCTGAACAATATAACTTTTTCGATTATTCGAATGGTAAAATATATAGGCAAGCAATTTTTATGGATGGCGCTGCCTATTTCACGCAGATGGACTTCCAGAATCTAGATGACTTTAAACCAGAAGGCGAGCCAATAGAAATACTAGGGTATAACTGCCAAAAATACACTGGCTCTTCATTTTCTAACAAAATTGAATTATGGATTACAACTGAAGCAGGTTTACAAGGCACGCCCATTTTATCTTTCCCATACCCAAATGCGCTGGTTTTAAAATATGTTCGCAACGAAAATTACGGGTGGGAAGCGACCAATATCGAATTTTATAAGAAGAAAAATATCACCGATTTAATGCCTACTGATTTGGGTAGCGAAATCAATCAAGTAGATTTTGGTTTGCGTTTGGCAAATGCTTTCGTAAAGGATGTTCAGATTTTTGATAATGATCAGATTAATTGGGGAGATGAAATTACTAATCCAGAAGGTGATGTTACAAATGCAGTGTATCGATTTGCCGGAGGTACAGTAATCGCTAAGAAAGTTAAATTACCAGAAGTACCAGTTGGTACAACTGTTTTTGCCGAAGTAGTCGAAAAATCTAATGGAGATGCTTACGACCGTACAGGTTCTGTATTTGTAATTCCGGTAGATAAAAAGCAAAGTTTCCTTGATGGATTAAAGTCTGGAAAAGACGCTTTGCCAAAATACATCAGCAAAGAAAAGAAAACTTATCAGGGTGTGGTGAGTACTCCAACTTACGATCCTCTTATTGAACTAATGCGTTTCTTTACACCATTCGGCGTCAATCACTTCAACGATAAACGTGATGTGGGTATCAACTGGGCAGATTCTGTTACTTACAAAGAAGATGTGAGCCATCTGTTACCTGTTTTGCAAGACGAGTGTTGGATAGGTGTTTTTATCGGGAACTACGATGGTGGTGGACACAAAGTAAGTCTAAACCTAAAATATCACCTAAACAGACAAGAAGTTTCAGATGAGCCCGCAAAAAAATACTGGATTCAACCTGTTTTCAATACTACCAATGTAATGGAAATGGCTGGGCAAGAATACGGTACCATGTTCAAAAACGATACGCTTTCTGTTGAGTTTGAAGTGCCAGCAGGAGTTAAAAATGTTACCTTTAGATATATTACTACTGGCCATGGTGGCTGGGGCGGCGGTGATGAGTTTGTGCCAAAAAAGAATCAACTTTTTATAGATGGAGAAACTTTCTTCAACTTTACTCCTTGGAGAGTTGATTGTGGTACTTATCGTGAGTATAACCCAGCATCTGGTAATTTCTGGAACGGCCTTTCATCATCAGATTACAGTCGCTCAGGTTGGTGTCCGGGATCAGTTTCGCATCCTTACTTTACACAAGTTGAAAACCTCAGCGCTGGAAAACATAAAATATCTGTATACATCCCATTAGGAGAACCTCAAGGTAATATGTTTAGTGCTTGGAATATATCAGGCGTATTTATCGGAGAGATAGAATAAGCTTATCTCGAATCTATATTATGTTTCGGGTACTATTTGGTACCCTTTTTTCATATCAAAAAATAAGAAAAGTAGCGATTTGAAAATCAGCAGTAGATTAAAAATTTTACATACAATCTTTGAAAAATTATATCGAAAACTGTAATAAAGAGTTTAATTAAATAGACTAATTACCATAAAAAGACTAGATAATTCTAATTTTTTTATTTGTGAAAATAATATAAATTAGGTACTTTAAACTCAACCAGTTAGATGACAGCAACCAAATTTGAAATATATACTGGCGAAAACCAACAAAATTTACCAGACTTTACACCCGATTACAGGCTTACTAACCCGGAACACTATAAACCGTCTAAAGCTTTAAAAAGCGCTGTAAACGTGGCAATTACCCTTGGAAAACCGCTATTAATCACCGGAGAACCCGGTACAGGCAAAACACAACTTGCCTACAGCATAGCCAATAACTTTGGCTTAGACAAACCCCTTGTTTTTAACACCAGAACTTCATCTATTGCTACCGATCTTTTTTATAGATATGATGCACTCAAACATTTACAATATGTGCATTCACAAAAAAATAATACACTTACAGATGATGAAATAGAAGAAAAATTTATTCAATATCAGGCTTTTGGGCAAGCTATTATCTCTCAACAAAGGCAAGTAGTTTTAATAGATGAAATAGACAAAGCTCCTCGCGATTTACCTAACGATATTCTCAATGTGCTAGAAGAAATGAGCTTTGATGTACCAGAGGTAAATAAAAAATATATAGCACCAGATGCCAAACGTCCAATTGTGATCATGACTAGCAACTCAGAAAAAAACCTACCTGATGCTTTCCTGAGAAGATGTGTGTATTATCACCTTAACTTCCCATCAGAAGACGAACTACTTACAATTGTTGCTGCCAAATTGCAGAGCGAAGTTTTTACTTCTTCTAACCTATCTTCTTTTGTAATTCCTCATTTTATGAAAATTAGGAAATTACTCAAGCGA
>PBYL01000318.1 GCA_002729595.1 Thalassovita sp.
CAAGTTACTTAAGACTTAGAAATATCAGATTAGGCTATAGTTTACCACAGAAGTGGATACAAAGTGCAGGCATCAGAAACTTTGAGCTTTATGTATCTGGTGATAACCTGCTCACCTTTACCGGTTACTCTGGAATGGACCCAGAAGTGGGTGTAAATTCATCTTACGGCGAAGGTTATTCTAGCACATTATACCCAGTTGCTAAACGCGTATCACTTGGTTTAAACCTCTCATTCTAATCTAAAATTCAGTATTGATTTATGAAAAAAGTTATTCTCTCAATTATATTGGCTGCACTGTTTACAGCCTGTGATATAGATCGCTTCCCATATGATTCCATCGCTTCAGAAGAGTTATTTGCTGGCGAAGGTGGTTTGGAATCTGCTACGCTCGGAAACTATGCTTTACTAAAAGGAGATGCAGATGGCAATGGCTTTGCACCTCAGTTACACCGTTTAACAGAGTATCCTGGAGATAATGTTTCTCTAAGCGGAACAACAACAGACCCGTTGTTTTACACTTACAACTACCATAATATTACAACCAGTAGCAGAGCTAATAATTTATGGTCTGCTGGTTACAAAGCTGTAGTTGGTTGTAACAAAGTAATCGAGCTTGCATCAGAAGGTGAGTCTGTGGAAATGGATCATTTGATTGGTGAAAACTACTACCTAAGAGGATTGATCTACTTCCAATTGGTAAATGTTTTTGGCAGACCATATTCACAAGGAACATCTAATCTGGGTGTGCCACTTAAAACAACATCTAGTATAGAAGACTTACCAGACAGAAACACAGTAGGCGAAGTTTATGAGCAAGTAGTTCAGGATTTATTAAAAGCTGAGACTTTAATGTCTCTTACTAAAACCAATTCGTATGCGACTCAAGAAGCTGCTCAGGCTTTACTTTCAAGAGTTTATTTGTACATGGAAGAAAACGATAAAGCCATTGAATATGCTGACAAGGTGATTAATTCTGGTCAATTTAGCTTAGTTTCTACCAGTAGCTTGCCTAGCTATTTCAATATGAATCCAGACGATAACCCAGAAACAATTTTCTGCTTTAAGTATTTGGAAGAATCTGATTATAACCACGGTTGGTACACTGTAGGAAGTATGTATGCTAACATTCAAGGTTCTGGTTGGGGAGAAATGTATGCTTCAAGTTCTTATCTTGAATTATTAAACCAACACCCAGAAGATGCTAGAATTAGCTTTATCGAGCCACAATACCTTACCGATACCGAAGGAAATAAAATTCCTGTAGTTTACTGGATAGACGATACTTACAAATATCAGTTTAGAGAAACATTTGAAGATGGTGGAGTTACCTATTTTACAGATAATGAAACCAATTTCGAAGTAATGTCTGAACAAGATGGGGATTTAACTAAATACTATTTCACGAATAGCAGCAATGAGAAAGTATCGCTAATAATGGATTACGATATGGACAAGCGAAATGGCTATCCTAAATTCTATATCTTAAAAGCTTCACTACAAGATGATGTGCCACAACTTTGGTCGCCAGTTGTCTCGAGATTGGCTGAGTTATACCTAAACAAAGCAGAGGCTTATGCAAAATTAGGTAACTCAAGCATGGCTTTAGAGAATGTAAATATTATTAGAGAAAGAGCTGGTATTCCAACTTACGCTTCTGCAGTAGACTTTCAAGAAGGGCAAGAAATTATGGATGTAGTGTTAGATGAAAGAAGAATGGAATTGGCTTATGAAGGCCACAGAAAATTTGATGTGTTTAGAAATAACAGAGTATTGGACAGACATTATCCGGGTACACATCTAAATGGCAATAATCCATATTACGAGGTGGAGCCAACCGATGACAGAGTTATTGAATACATACCAGAAAGTCAGATTATCGCACAACCATCACTTATACAAAACCAATAGGTTTATAATGGCTCGGAGTAAAATTCGAGCCATTTTCAAAATTATCTATCGACATAAATTATCGCAATTCAACTATCAATAATTTCTATCTTTAAGCCATCAGAATGAATAAAACTGTAACTCAGATGCTCATTACCTTTACTATTTTGCTATTCTCTACAATTTTTGGCTGCGATTCAGAAGCTGTTTACTATACACCAAAAGATACAGATGATGAGACGCTCAATTTTACCAAAAGAATACCGGCAGGAGGTAATAGCTGGGTATTCAATGATATTAGCCAAACTGAAAACATCATTTTTGATAGTGGAATCCACAATTGGACAAGTACTGATGATGTTATCCGCACTTATTTTTGGACGAATAAATCTGGAAGTTTGCATGTGGGCTTAAACATAAAAGCTCCAACAGGTTCTTCTACCATAAAAGTAACTGTTGGCGATGAAACTAAGGAAGTAGAAGTGAGTAATACTGATTATGCTGATGTAGAAATTGGTGCTTTTAATCTAGATTCAGATGGTTATCATTTTGTGGAGATTCAAGGCATAGAAAAAAGCTCGACTTACATAGGAGATGTGACAGAAATCTTGATAGGAGGAAGTGCAACTTCGGGTGATGTGCATTATATCGAAAACGAAGAAGATTTCTATTTTGGAAGGAGAGGGCCGTCTGTCCATCTATCGTATTCAATGCCAGAAAATAAAGACATACTTTGGTTTTATAATGAAGTTACCATTTCAGAAAATGAAGATGTACTAGGTTCTTACTTTATGGCTAATGGCTTTAATGAAGGCTATTTTGGGATGCAGGTAAACAGTGAGACAGAAAGAAGAATACTGTTCTCAGTTTGGAGTCCATATACTACAGACAATCCCGATGAGATTCCAGAAGATTATAGGATAAAGTTATTAGGCTCTGGTGATGGAGTTACAATTAATTCATTTGGCAACGAAGGTTCTGGTGGACAGAGTTATTTAAAATACGATTGGGTTGCAGGCACGACTTACAAGTTTTTGCTCAAAGGTGAGCCTGCTGAAAATAATTCCACAGATTATACAGCCTACTTTTACGCTCCTGAACTCGGCGAATGGAAATTAATAGCCAGTTTTAGAAGACCATACACAAATACATATCTAACTAGATTTCATTCATTCTTAGAAAACTTTATTACTCATACAGGCGATATTTCCAGAAAAGGAAACTACCAAAACCAATGGGTGTACGATACCGATGGAAACTGGAACGAGCTTACCGAAGCTAAATTTACTGTAGATGCAACAGGTAGAAACGAAGTAAGATTAGATTTTACAGGTGGAGCAGAAGGAGAGAGCTTCTACCTCAAAAACTGCGGTTTCATTTCTGAAAGCACTACTCCAGATATTTCCTTCTCCAGAACAGCAAGTGGCAACCAACCCGAAATTGAATTTACTGTATTAGAAGTACCTACTGTTAAATAGTGATTAAAAAAACTGTGTGTCTGTTAGGCACACAGTTTTTTTAACATTTAATATTTTCATCAATTATCATAAGACCTCATTGCAAGTAGGGCAGAGGCAAAGTATAGTCCCGTAAAGACAAGTGATGTATTTTGGAAAATACCTTTGTATTCTCTGTAATACGCTGGAGAATTAGACGAAATGGCAATCCAAAATGCGAAACCAAGCATTGCAATCAACATAAAGGAAGCAAATCCTAGCAATAATTTTCCTTTACCCGAAGATTCTGTTTGCTCTTCCACTTCCTCTTGAAAAGCATCTCTTTTTTGTTCATATTCTTCCAACACTTCTTCTCTTAACTCTTGCTGAGCAGACAATTTAGGGTAATCCGTTTTAGCACCCATCATCGAAGCTAAAACTGTATAGATAACAATTGAAATTAAATACTCAGGCAAAAAGATGAAATAGAAAGATATGATGTCGAAGGTATTAAGCACGATGGCAAAAGCAATTGAAAATCCCCATGCAAGAATGGCTGGCCAACTCACAACTACTTTTTTATAAGCCGCCCAATATCTCGTAAGATTTAACTTGGGAAAAAGCCAATGTTCTGCCAATACAATACCACCAATCGGCACCAAAGCAATGGCACCAAACACTGTAAGTGGCAACACCGAACTAACTATAAATGGAAAAGCTGCGGCAATAACTACCAACACACCAACACCGAGTGTAACCAATTTTCTAGGTACTGATAAAAACACATTACCTGCTGCCAAACCTGCTCTGTATAAACATGCATTTGCGGTTGTCCAACCAGCAGTAACAACTACCATAATGCCTGTAAATCCTAAAGTATAATAAGCAACATCACCAGAATCTAACTTTGTAATATCTCCGCCAATAATTACTGCCGCTCCGGCACCCATTAAACCTGCTGCAATCCATGCTAGATAATGTCCTAAAAACATTCCGATGGCAGAAAAGAATCCAAATGTCTTTTTCTTAGCAAAGCGGAAAATTGCCATATCGATAAGTCCTAAGTGTACCATAGCTAAGTTTGCCCAAGCAAAACCAGCCACTTCCCATATAGAAATTCCAGTTTCTCCTGTCGGCGTTTTACCAATCCAAACATATTTTTCGGCCATATTAATGAAACCATCTAAACCACCAAAGTCCATACTATCGTAAGTAGCAATCGATAATGCGGGAATGGCCAAAGCAGCACCACAAATAAAGCAAACCAACATCCAAGGGGCACAAATTGTCGCAAAATTGGCGAGCGTTTCAAAACCAAAACTCGCTACTGCAACAACTACAGCTCCTACCAATAACACCACTAAAACAAATGGGATAGAAGTAGGATACCAATTAAGCTGCACTGGTATATCGAGGGCAAAGCGAATCGCAAAAGATGATACGGTGATCATCGCTGCAGCGAGTGCCCCATAGTAAAAAACATTTACCAAATTAAATATTTTGGTAACCACCGGGCCTCCAATTTTTTGCAAATACGCATATAGAGATAAGCGTGTATCTACGGCAATGGGTGCTGTTACCAAAGCCCAACTGAGTACCGCAAGTATATTACCTAATAGCAATCCTAATAGTACTTCGGTAGTTCCGACACCCATTACTACAAAGGTTACACCTATCACAAATTCTGTTGCTGCAATGTGTTCTCCACCGAATAATCCTGCAAAATATCTCCAGCCTTTTACATTTCTGGCTGCAGGGGGAATGGCTTTTTCTAAATCAACTTTTAAACTTTTGGGGGATAAATCTAAATTTTTGGGGTTCATTAAGAATTAATTATAATAATTAGTTTGTCAATTAATGTATGAGCATACAAAGTTAATGATTTTATTTTTATAGCTTTTTTGACCTTAAATCATAGGGATTTTAACACTGAGGATAAGAATAAAACACCCAAACAGCTGAAATGTTTATTTTGATGAGTTAATGCTAAATCATAAGCTAGAATTAACTAGTTAAGAATCCCGGATACAGGTTGTTAAAGTTTGCCTAATTCACACTATAAATCTGATGTGAAGAATGTTATTTTGGAGTGTTATTGATAGTAATTTAAACTATTCAATCATAAATGAAAATCTATAAAAATATAGTATATTTAACTTCCTTCAAAAAAGTCTATATACACATTGAATGTCGAAAAGAGATTAAGTGATAATCATATAAAACATATCATTCGAACATACCAAAAGTATGACCTAATCGAAGACAACGTCACTCTTGATACATTAAAAAATTATGATATAAGCACATTAATCCTTAATACAATACTTATTTTTTTTGGTAAAAACATCTTGGTTATACCTAGAAAGGGATTAGATGAAGGACTTTTTACTTTAAAAGATATATACAAAAATATTCGCACCACTCATGATTATCTGATCTATTGTTTCATAGAATTTGCCAAACCATATTTTAATATTTCAGTCAATTCTATTACTAGTTTGATGGAAAATAATGAGCTCAACTTTATAAGTTTTGAACATTCTGGAATAAAATACCAATCAAATGTAAATGCAGACATATATCATAATGTGATGTGTTTAGTTAATCGAGCCATTCAAGAGCAATTTGATAATGCTCCTAAAATCTATTTAATCGACTTAGATTATTCTGAATCAACTAGTTTTGTAATGTTAAATAATGAACAATTTAATTATTTATATGAAAATAGATTGATGAGTTTCGTTGACTATGAGTTCCCAGAAATAACTGAGTGGAGAAAATCTGTCAATCTGGATAATTTACCTTTCTGAAAAAGCAACATGCAACTAGAAAATTATCAATATCAACAAAGTGTATTACCTAAACAAGGTAGGTATATTATTGCTAATAGCACGGATGATACCATTACTGTTTATCAGGCTTTTAATGAAAAGATTGCTGAATACGCAGTTAAAAACCAACAATTTGGTGGTGAGCATTATTCTTTTTCACGGATGACTTGGATAAAACCCAACTTTATGTGGATGATGTACCGTTCTGGTTGGGCTAGCAAAGAGGGACAAGAACGAATATTAGCCATAGAAATGCAGAAAGATGGGTTCTTTGATTTACTTAAAAACTCAGTAATCTCTCAATTTAAAAGTGAGTTTTTTGAATCTAAAGAAGAATGGAAAAAAGCCTTAAAACAATCTGAAGTTAGATTACAATGGGATCCTGATCATAATCCGCATGGAGCCAAACTCGAAAGAAAAGCCATTCAGATTGGCATACAAGGAAAAATGCTAGAAAGATTTAATACCGAATGGATTAAGTCAATTAGCGACATCACCGATTTTGTACATCAACAAGCCAAAGTTTTAAAAACCAATAGCAAAGACTTAGAAGTCCCTTTTGAAAGAGTTGTTTCTTTAAACAAAGTAAAAGAAATTGCTGAGCATATAGGTATAAAGTTGAGTTAGATGTGAATTCAAAATTACAGTTATCAGCAAACATAATATCTCAATATGGTAATTGCTTTAACCCTATTAATACTTTACCCCACTCAAATTTACAGCACATTTGTTTAGAATTAATCTAAGTTCAAATGTTTATTTGTGAGCTGTAAAAGCAAACCATTTGCACATTTCGAAGCTTATAATATTAAATTTTCTAACATAAAAACTTAATATTATGTCAATTATCAGATTATCGTCCAATTGTTCGAATTGCTCAGAATCTTCAGATTCTGCTATTTGTAATTTGCATCATGTAAAAATTAATGAGCACTACACTTGCGATAGTTTTGCATGGAAAAGCAACCTAACCGATGAGAGACAATGTGGAACTTGCTCTCGTTATGGAAAAGACTCATGTGCACATCCAACAAAAGCATCTAACGACATGCTTTGCTCAAGCTGGGCACCATTATCTAATTAATTACAATAAGTCTAATAGTGAAAACACATCTTAAAACTAAATATCCCTTTTTACAATCTTGAATTCAGATAGAATGTAAAAAGGGATTGATCTTTTATCGAAAAACGGTTCTCAATATTTAACTTCCAAGGTCTATATTCTCTGGCTCTACACCAATCTTTTTCAAGTTCTTTTCCATCGCTTTATTAAAAGGAGGAGGCCCACAAACAAGCACTGGTTTAGATAAATCAGTAATTTGTTCTTTCAGATATTTTTCATCAATATTCCCATAATAATCTGGGTCTTGATCATCCTCTGTAATTACATTGATATATCGGTTACCAAGCATTTCGTAAAGTTCTTCTTTTAGAAAAACATCCATCGCACTTTTATTTGAAAAAATGAGAATGCTATCTTTTAGCGTACCTGCATGATACATCTCGCGCATAATGGCAATAAATGGAGTAATGCCCGTACCACCTGCTAAGAAAACTGCTCCTTCGGCAGGTTTGTATGTGTTAAAAGGCTCTGTGAAACTTAGCTCATCAGTTACCTTTAGTTTGCTTAAAGCTTCGGTTTTACCATGATGCTCAGTGTAAATTCTAATCATAAATTCCAATGTATCGCCATCTGGTAAATTTGTCATTGTAAAAGGCCCAGGCTCGTTATCAGCTACTTTTATCTCTACTGCATCACCAACATTAAATTCAAATCCGGCTGGTTTTGGTAGTTCGATTCTTATTACATTATGAGCTAGCCACTCTTTCGTTTTTATCTTCTCTGTGTATTTCATGTCTAGTTATTTCTGGTTGTATCACTTACTAAACAATGTGTTTTACGATAATGTTATCGAGTAAAATTCAATCGGGAGGAAAAGAAACCTAACTGTCTTTTGGCCTCACAGTATCATAGTCTAGTCAAAAATTCAATCAAAAACGTGGCGAAATATGGCTCATATTATGATAATTTTAATATAAGCGCAATTCATTGTAATATTTCAAACTCTTCATTGCTTCTATTTAAAGCATTTAAACTTTCCACTTAAAACTCAGTTGTCTGTATTGAAAAGGAATGTGAAAATTCCTGTAAACGAACTAATATATATTTATCAATCAACCTAGCTATGGATAAATTAGAAGACTGGAAAACTAAAGTAGACAAAGAGAAACTGAACTCCGATGAGGAAGATATTTTCTCGCAATTAGGCTTAAATGGCAGTACAAGAAGGCGATTCTTAAAGCAAATCTCTGCAGCAAGTTTGAGTATTTGGGCAGCACCTCAGTTTGCATCGAAACTATACGCAGCAGAAAAACCTGTTGATACAGTGGCCATTCTCAATGAGTTAAAGGTAAATCTTCACATCAACAAATCAATAAAACCCCTTACTATTGATTCTAGAACAACGCTATTAGATGCATTAAGAGAACAATTAGGATTAACTGGTACCAAAAAAGGTTGCGATCACGGGCAATGTGGCGCTTGCACAGTAATAGTTGATGGCAAGCGTAAATTATCGTGCTTAACACTAGCAGCTACCTGCAAAGAAAAAGAAGTTACAACTGTAGAAGGTTTAGCCGAAGGTGATGAACTACACCCAATGCAAGAGGCTTTCTTAAAGCACGATGGTTTCCAATGTGGCTATTGCACACCGGGACAAATCTGTTCATCAGTAGCTTTATTAGAAGAAGCCAAGAATGGTGAAGCCAGTTACGTAACCAAAGATTTTACAAAAATGGATAGTGACCTAACGCTTTCAGAAGAAGAAATTAGAGAGCGTATGTCTGGTAATATCTGTAGATGTGGCGCTTATAACAATATTGTACAAGCAGTAAAAGAAGTAAATAGTGGAGAAGACGAGATGCCTACTTGGGAATTTGCTACTGCTGAACAAATGGAAAAAGCGAGTAAATCTTAATTAAACAAAACCTAATTCTCTTTTAACCATCAGAAAAATAGCAAATGAGACCTTTTACCTATATAAATGCCGAAAGCAAACAACAAGCTTTACAAGCCGCGGCATCTAAAAAAAACGGCAAATATTTGGGAGGCGGAACTAACTTAATAGACTTAATGAAAGAAGACGTTGAGCGCCCAGAACATTTAATAGAAATCGCTGATCTCGATTATAAATCAATTAAAAAAAATAACAAAGGTGGCTTATCAGTAGGAGCCATGTTGAGCAACTCCGAAACTGCCAACCATGCTTTAGTACGCCAAAATTATCCATTACTTTCTATGGCGATGTTATCTGCTGCAACTGCACAGATTAGAAACATGGCTACCAACGGCGGAAACCTATTGCAAAGAACAAGATGCCCATACTTTTACGAAACTTCTATGCCTTGTAACAAGAGACAACCTGGCTCGGGTTGTGGAGCCAAGAAAGGTATAAATACTTTGCACGCCATTTTCGGATATAGTGATAAGTGTGTGGCAGTTCACCCTTCTGATATGTGTGTGGCATTAGCAGCTTTAAATGCTGAAGTGGAAGTAGCCAAACCAGATGGAAACACAAGAACCATCGCCTTCGAAGATTTCCATCGATTACCGGGAAATCAACCAGAAAAAGATAATACTTTGCTGGATGGTGAATTAATTACTACCATTCATTTACCAGAATCTGTATATGCTAAGCATTACTATTACTTGAAAATTAGAGAGCGTTCGAGCTATGCATTTGCTCTTGTATCGGTGGCTGCTGGTCTCCAAATCGAAAATGATACTATCAGTTCTGTAGGCTTAGCTATGGGTGGAGTAGCACATAAACCTTGGAAATTGACAAAAGCAGAAGAGTTCTTAAAAGGAAAACAACCCACTGAAGCCAATTTCGAAAAAGCGGCAAAAATTGCTATGGCAGATGCAAAACCTTTATCAGAAAATGAATATAAAGTTTTGATGGGGGAGAAAGCAATTGTAAGAGCATTAAATCAGGCATATAACAGAGAGGCATAAGTCCTTTCCAATTCTTTCACTTAAAAATTTAATAAAATGAAAACAGTAAAAGCATCAGGAATTGGGCAAGCCATTAATAGAATAGAAGGTCGCTTAAAAGTAACCGGAATGGCAAAGTATGCCTCTGAGTTTCCTGTAGAAAATGTGGTTTACGCGCAGGGTGTTACAAGCACAATCGCAAAAGGAAAAATTAAATCAATAGATACTACTGAAGCTAAAAACCAAAAAGGAGTAATTGAAGTAATCACGCATAAAAATGCCGAAAAGTTATCTGGGTTCGATGAAGAAAGACCAGCTTTTACCCTTACTACCAAAGCTCCGGTATTTCAAGATACACAGATTCACTATTTCGGACAATATGTAGCCTGTGTAGTGGCAGAAACTTTTGAACAAGCTCAATATGCTTGCAAACTGATAAAAGTTGAATACGAAGAAGCGACACCAGAAATTAGTTTAGATAATCATAGAAATAAAGCTTATACACCAGACGAGCAAGCTGATTATAGTAGGGGCAATATGGATGCTGGTATGAACGAAGCTGATATTACTGTGGAAGAAACCTATACCACAGCTATTGAGCATCAACAACCGATGGAATTACATGCTGCAATTGTATCTTGGGAAAATGACAAGGTAAAAATGTATGCCAGTCAGCAAATTCTAGATCAAGCAAAAACTTCCATTTCAGATACATTTAGTATTCCGAAAGATAATGTTCAAATAATTGCATCATATCTTGGTGGTGGTTTTGGTTCTAAACTCCGCATACACAGACACATAACTATGGCCACTATGGCATCTAAAATGATTGGCAGACCTGTTCAAATTACTGTAACTCGACAGCAAATGTTTACCAATACAGGTATGAGGCAGTTTAACGAGCAAAAAATGAGATTGGGTGCTAAAAAGGATGGGACATTAACTGCTTTGGCTCATCATACACTTTCGCACACTGCAACCAATTTGCAGTATTATGAAGCTTGTGGAAATGTTTCTAAAATGCTGTATAATACACCAAACAATGAGGTTACGCATAGATTAATTCCATTAAATATCCAGTGTCCTAATTCGATGAGAGCTCCGGGTGAAGCTACTGGTAGTTTTGCTTTAGAAAGTGCTATGGATGAAATGGCGTGGAAACTAAAAATGGATCCGATCGAATTTAGAATAAAAAATGATACACAAGTAGACTTAGGAGCAGATAAGCCTTTTTCTTCCCGATTGCTAAAAGAATGCTTGCGAATCGGGGCAGACAAGTTTGGTTGGGAGAAAAGAAAAATGCAGCCCGGTGCTAATCAAAATGGGAATTGGTTAATCGGATATGGTGTGAGTGCAGCTTCAAGAAGAGCGCCATACAGAAAAACCAGTGCCAAGGTAATCGTAGAATTAAAAGGAGGAAAAGTTTTCGCAACCGTTCAAATGGATGCAACAGATATTGGCACCGGTACTTATACAATTCTG
>PBYL01000319.1 GCA_002729595.1 Thalassovita sp.
ATAACTTGATTTACTATGCTTCTATTTTTTAATTATGCTTTACAGTCAGCAGTTTGTCTGTTGTTTCTTTACCTACCTTACCATTTCATTTTTAAGAAAACTACATTTTACAAGTGGAATAGGTTTTATTTATTAGGTGCTGTATTATTTGCTTTGCTAGCTCCTTTGGGCGATTTCCAAGTGCGACTCTCAGTTAGTGAAGATGTTAAAAGTTTGACAACTACGTTTAGTGAACCGAATATCTTCAGTGAGGAAAAAGCTGATGTGGTTATGGAAGTATCGGATGAAAACCTTTCAGTAACATTGCTTGAGCAAGCAGTTTCGGAGAAGCCAAACATCAAAACTGATATAGCTAATACAGAGGCAATTTGGTCAGTAACAAAAGCAATTAAATGGTTGAGCTTTGCCTACTTTGCAGGTGTCGCATTATTTGCTTTGCTGTATTTTTTGAGGTTGCTGAAACTGTTTTTGTTAATCAAAAAGGGCAAGCAGAATCAGCATCAAGACTTTATAGAAGTAGGGCTTTCTACTGAGAGCAAACAGGTATTTTCTTTCTTTGGTTTTGTATTTCTAAACCGCACTCAGTTTACAGAATATGAACTGGCCACCGTACTCAAACATGAACAAGTGCACATCCAACATTGGCATAGTGTAGATATTTTGTTGATGGAAATTTTGCAGATTGTCTTCTGGTTTAATCCTTTCTACAGGCTTTACAATAATTCTCTACAGAATGAAAATGAATACTTTGCAGATCAATTGGTAGCAGGTAAACAAAATACTTCTAGCTATGCAGAAACCTTGTTGCAGCTAGCTGTTTCTAAGCGGCCAGTAACTGGGCAGGCCTTTGCTTACATCCCCGTAAAGCACCGAATTTTTAAACTCTTTCAAAGCCCATCACTAGCTATGGAAAAATCTAAATATTTGGCAACACTGCCTCTATTAACACTTTTATTTATTTGCTTCTCATGTTCTTTTGAAGAGTTAGATGAAACTACGGTGAGCGATTTTACAGGTGAAAAAGTGAGGATAGTCAAAGCCTACTATACCGACCAACAAGCTGTGGCACAGAGTAAAATGGAAATAGGAAAAATTGCCTTTGATGAAAATGGAACTATTGAGGATATGGAGACTATATCTCTGTCTGAAGAAGCTAACCATCCTTATTTGTCTTACTTTTTAAATAGCTCATTTAATTACGAGGAGTATCCGGCAGCGCTGAACCCAGATTTCTATACTCAGCAAATCCCATGGTTGTTGGTACACGATCCTCTAATAAAAGATTTACAAGTGTTTATATTTCGCAATTATCCAGATGAGCTTTCGGCTTATGAGGCAGATTTACTTGTTGGAGAAAACGATTATGAAATTCATCCTGTTACAGAAACAAAACAAAATGCTCGTACAAGAATATTTAGCAGCGATCGCAATTGGGAACCTATTACTTTTTCTGAAATAGATTTTGGTACAGATACTATTTTATTGGGAAAGGGAAGGTATGAGAAATTTTCGTTTTACAGTTCGTCTCAGCACTTTTTGCAAGTAGCTTATAATGAAGATGCACGTTTAGATAGTCTTAATTTTTTATCAGCAAGTACTTTTATAACTATAGCCTCTGGAGAGATTATAAAACCAGTGAAGACAGGGTTAAATATGAAGTTTGTTTATAATGAAAATGAGCAAGTATCAGAAGTATCACTTCATAAAGGGAGTGGTGAATTTATAAGAAAGTACCAGTTTGCATACAACGAAGTAGGTTATTGTACTCAAAAGGCATTGATTAACCGTGAGGGGTCGGTAGAGTTTACTGTAGATTTTGAATATGAGTATTATCCAGCAGATTGAGTTGAGGTAGGCCTAGATTAAATAGAAAATAAAAAGCATCCGTATCAAAATATTTTGGTATGGATGCTTTTTACGTGAAAGAAAAATCGGTAAATTTATCGATAGACAAACTTAGAAGCGATGGAGGAATTTTTTAAAGGACTGTTCACATACAGCCATTATTTCAATCAAAAAATAGCAGAAGTTATATTAGCCAACAATGCTAAAATGCCTACCCGTTCACTAGAATTGTTTAGTCATATGGTAAATGCCCATCATATATGGAATTGCAGAATTATGGATGTAACTCCTCAGTTAAAGGTTTGGAGCATGAGTCCGCTAGAAGAGTTGATGGCAATAGATAATGAAAATTATAAAGTCTCTTTGGATATTCTTACAGAGACTGAACTAAACGGTTCTATTAGTTATAGCAATTCGAAAGGCAAACAGTTTGCGAATAGTGTACAAGATATTTTATTCCACGTAATTAACCATTCAACACATCACCGAGGGCAAATAATTATGCTCATGAGGCAGCAAGACATTGAGCCCCCTGTTACCGATTATATTTTCTATAAAAGATAAGTCCTAATTTTTTTACTGTAATGACCTATTGCATGAAAGTATCCATGCAGTATTTTTGTTATGTTACAAAAATGTTAACAATAACTCGTGCAAATATGTAAAGATTTAATTGAAGAAGATGACAATGCTTGAAGAACTTAGAAAACTGGAAGAAGAAGGAAAAGTTACATTAAAGGCAAATACACAAGATAGTTTGTTTATTGCCAATTATACACCTGTTGTACAGTATGAGCGCTCATGGGATGAGTTGCTAATGCAATGCCGTGGTTTAATTGTAAATGAATGTGGCGAGGTAGTGGCGAGGCCTTTCAGGAAGTTTTTTAACATAGAGGAGCATCAGCCGGAAGAATTGCCAGACGAGCCTTTTGAGGTGTACGACAAACTCGATGGCAGTTTGGGTATTATGTATTTTGAAGAAGGCAACCCGGCAATTGCTACCAGAGGTTCTTTTATGTCTGATCAGGCGATTAAGGCAAGTGCTTGGCTACACACTAAATACAAAGCATATTTGCCCTCATTTCATGAACATCTTACTTATTTATTCGAGATTATTTACCCCGAAAACCGCATTGTGGTTAACTACGGGAAAGAAGAAAAACTGGTGCTTTTGGCCATTATTGATACAGCTACGGGCGAAGATTTACCCATTGAAGATTTCGATTTTCCGCACAAAGTAAAGAAGTACGATGGAGTTAAGGAGATAAGCGATATAAGAAAGTTTGAAAATGACTTGAAAGAAGGCTTTGTGGTGAAGTATCAATCGGGTTTTAGAGTAAAGGTGAAGTTTAGCGAGTATGTGCGCTTGCACAGAATTATTACCCAAGTTTCTAATAAAACAGTGTGGGAATATTTGAAAGAGGGTAAACCTTTCGACGATTTGCTCGATCGTGTGCCAGATGAATTTTACCAATGGGTAAGGGCTACAAAAGAAAAGCTGGAGCAGGAGTTTAGTGAAATTGAAGAAGAAGCCATAGATACTTATCGCGATGATTTCCCCACTAAAAAAGCTTTTGCACTTTGGGCACAAGAGCAGGAATATAGCCATTTATTGTTTTGCTTAGCCAATGGGAAAGACATGGCACCAGCGATCTGGCGAATGATTAAACCCAAATACGAGAAGCCTTTTACAGAAGAAGTGCAATGATGTTTTTACTTTTGAAGGGAATTAAGCAAAACCATAACAATCGCATTAAATGAAAATCCTGATTTTGAAAGGACTGCCGGCAAGTGGGAAATCGACCTGGGCAAAACAGTATTGTATTAAAAATAAAAGTTGGGTGAGGGTAAACCGCGACGATTTGCGGTACATGCGTGGCGAATACTGGATTCCTAAGCAGGAAAAACTCATTAACGATTGGGAAAATCACTGTGTGTTAGATGCGCTAGCAAAGGGTTACAATGTGATACTGGACGCGACGAATCTGAATAAGGCTAGAAATGAAGAGCGCGTAAAAATGTACCAAGAGTCATTTCCAGACCTTACTGTGGAATACAAGTGGTTTAAGGCTGATCTGGAAGAATGCATCCGCCGCGATTTGCAGCGTAGCAATTCAGTAGGGGAGAAAGCCATTCGAAAAATATACGAGCGCTATTTGGCTCCACCAGTTAAAGTGTATGAAGAAGATGCTTCTTTGGAGCACTGTGTAATTTTTGATGTTGATGGCACGCTGGCAAAAATGGGCGATCGTGGGCCTTTTCAGTGGAACCGAGTAGATGAAGATACATTGAATTTACCTGTTGCTAATCTGGCAAAAACTTTACAAAAGGCAGGCAAAAAAATTGTGATCATGACGGGCAGAGATGGCAGTTGCCTTGAACTTACCGAAAAGTGGTTGCAGCAAAATGAGATTAGTTACGATGCTATTTTTATAAGGCCCGCAGGTAATTTTGAGAAAGATTCTATAATTAAAAAGCAGTTATTCGAAGAAAACATTAGGGGGAAATACTATGTAGATTTTGTGGTAGACGATCGCGATCAGGTAGTAGAAATGTGGCGCAAAGAATTAGGGCTTACTTGCTTTCAAGTTGATTATGGTGATTTTTGATAGTTTATATCTTAATAACTAATAACTCTGAGATGCGCGTAGTATAGCGTTGCGAAAGGTTGTTTTGCCTCATTTTAAAAGGTTCTTGTGTGCCTTCTCTAGCTGTTTTTACTATACGAATTCCATACTTTTCGGTGAGCTTGTCGCAGGCATCCATTATCTTTCTATGCTTGGGTGAGCTAAATGTGCTAAACAAATCTAATTGTTGCTCTTGCCGTGGTGTAAAATCGGTGAGAATAATCCCAGTCTTTTTATAGTAATATCCTTTCCTAAAAATCTTCTTTAGCGCGTAGCAAGCATACTGATTAATTACCAGTGTGCTGTCTGTTGGGCAAGGTAAATGGATGGTCTGGCTGTTGTTGTATTGCGGTGTTCCAAACTGAAAAGGATTAGTCTCCAAAAACACAGAAATAATAGAAGTACAGCCTTTTTGCCGGCGGAGTTTACGGGCTGCATTGGCACCAAAAGTACAAAGGGCTTCTTCAATTTCTTCGAAGGTTTCTAGTGATTTGCCAAAGGAGCGACTGGTGCAAATTGCCTTTTTGGGCGGTACGGCATCTTCCATCGAAATAGAAGGTTTACCGTGTAACTCTCTGTGAGTGCGTAGTCCGGTTACGGTCATCTGTTTGTAAACCCACTTTTCTGGCAAAGCTTTAAAGTCGGCGACTGTATTTACTCTGTGTCTGCCCAACATAGTTGCATAGCGATGCCCAATTCCCCAAACTTCTGCTATTGGAATATTTCCGCAAATTCGGTCTGTGGTTTCCATGTCTTTTAGAAAGCAGCAACCATTGTATTCGCTTTGTTTTTTAGAGACATAGTTGGCCAGTTTTGCCAGTGTTTTGGTGGGTGCAATTCCCACACCTACCGGAATTCCCACATACTGGTAAACCGTTTCCTTAATTTGTTTTCCATATGCTTCTAAGTCGGAAAAGCCATGTAAATCCAGAAAAGATTCATCTATGGAATACACTTCTATGTCTGGTGTAAAAGTGCTCAACACCTGCATCACCCTGTCAGAAAAATCGCCATACAGCGTAAAATTGGCAGAAAATACAACAATTTTATTTTGAGTAAAGAACTGTTTCCTTTTAAAGTAAGGCTCACCCATTCTCACTCCCAATGCTTTTGCTTCGGGAGAACGGGCTATAATACAACCATCGTTATTGGAGAGCACTACTACAGGTTTATCAAAAAGGTCTGGTCTAAAAACCTTTTCGCAACTTGCGTAAAAACTGTTGCAATCTACCAGCGCATACATAAAGTCAGAAATTTTGGATAGCAAATGTGACTACACCCCAAATTTTCAAGTTGCTTTCCTTGGTTATTTCAATGGGTTTATAATCGGGGTTTTCTGGTTGTAGAATAATGCGCTTGCCTTCTTTAATTAATCTCTTTACAGTAAACTCGCCATTAATACTGCCCACTATAATGTGGTTATGCTTTGGTTTTACCGACCGATCTACAATCAATATATTACCTTCGTAAATACCTACACCCGACATCGATTCGCCAGATACCCTTACTAAAAAGGTAGAGGATTTATTTTGGATGAGAAACTCGTTTAAATCTATTTTCTTTTCAAGAAAGTCGTCTGCCGGAGAAGGAAAACCCGCCTGCACATAACATCCATATAGTGGCACAACTTGCTTCTGGTTAATTTCTGGTAAAAGTAAAACTACCTCTTCAGGTTCGATTATGTTTAACATACACGAATATGATTAAAAAATAAACATAAGTGGATTTATTTTTAAACATAATGTAAAATTGCCTTACATTGTACTCAGCTTTAGACCAAGCAAGTATTTATTTCGATAAATGAGAAAAAGAGGGTTTAGAAAGAGAATTTCCAATAAGTGGGGCGAATATCTTAGTTACCGGCACTTACACGATGCTTGCCATCTGATAGAAAAGTGATGGTAGAAAGTTGGTGACTTTGATTAAACAAATCGTAGTCTTTTTTGAGGGCTTCCCATAATGCTAGGTTTGCTGTTTCTGTAGCAAACTCTTTTCTAAGAACATTATAGTTTGCTGTAGTAAGCTCAGTTGGGAAAATGGTAACAGGTATGTTTTGTTGCCCGTTGTTTTTGGCCTCTATGCAATACAGATATAAAGCTTTTATCGGGTCATCTTGAATAGGCAAACAGCCAATAGTTACACATGAACCATGAATAAAAATATCTCCTCCCAAATTGCCCTGTTTACCAAGTATTCTGTCGGATTGGTTGGGGTAGTTGATGCCCAGTGAAAGATAAAATGTACTATAAGGATTAAATCTATCGATGTGGTAAAAGCCTTCGGGAATTTGTAAATCGCCTTGCATGCGCTTAGGCCCCAACTTGCCAGAAGTCTGGCAAACTTCAAATACTTTTAATAATTGAAAGCTCGTATCTGTTCGATTTTTACCCCACAGTTCTAATTTTTTATCTGCTTTAAAAGCTCTAATATAAATTTCTAACTCTTCTACCCGTACAGACTTTGTTGCCAGTACCTCTAACATTCTTTGCTCTTGTTCCGCATAAGCAGTTCTTACTCTGGGGTATCGCTTCTGCTCTTGCTTAAAAGAATTATTCACCACAGTACTGAACATAGAAAACCAGATGAGCCAAGGAAATGCAAAAACGAGAGAGGTAAGCATAGGAATGTTCTTCAGGAAATTAAGTTTATTATTTATCTAAGCGTACTCATTACTACGCTCGTTGTTACTGTCGGTTACAAAAAAACTTGTTGCTATGCTTCATAGAAGTTAACAACAAGTTTCAAAATATCTTTAGAATAAACTTTCTAAAAATCGGTATCAGCTTCTTTTAGGTCGAGCTCTTTTATCCAGATATTTCGGTAAAGTACATCGTGGCCTTCGGCTTGTAGTTTAATACCGCCGGGTCTGTCGGTAATTCCTTTGCCGCCATCGTTACCACCATCTAGTCCAGAGTTAGGGCCGCCCCACACCTGCGAAATTTTTTGGTTAGTATGTGCTTTCTCACCATTAAAATACATAGTTACCATAGGTTGCTCTACGAGTTTACCATTTGCATCGAAGCGAGCAGCTCTAAAAACTATGTCGTAAGCATTCCATTTGCCTACACCATTGTAAGATGCATACGGAGAAGGGCTTTCGTTAATTACAGCACCCATACCATGCTCTGTTTTGTCGCCATCCAACACCTGAATTTCGTAGCGATTTTGCAGATAAACTCCGCTGTTTCCGCCTTCTTTTTCTATCAAAAACTCCACATGTAGCCTAAAATCGCGGTATTTCTTTTTAGTAACAATATCGGCTGCGCCGTACAAGCCACCAGCAGAAGCAGGATCATTTGTGTTTACAGTAGTTCCTCCATCTACAGGGTCGTCTACAATTTCCCACTTAATAGGAAGTGAAGCTGAGAGTCTAGGTCCTTCCCAGTAAGTCCATTTTTTGTCGAGCATTTTGCGGCTTCCATCAAAAATAACTTCGGCTTTTTTAGGAGCTTTTACACCAACTCCTGTGTCGGAATCACTTTGTGCTGTACTGTTTTGCGAGAAGGAAAGTGTGATAATAAAAGATAAAAATAGGGTAGTTTGAGATAGCGTGTTTGCCAGTGTTTTTTTCATTTTCTTAGTTTTATAAAAATTAATAGGGTTTAGGTATAAATATAAGCCCAGTAAATTAATAATCCCTGTAAAGGCAGTCGAATTAATGTAATTATTGTTACTATGGCTTTTCCTTTCTTTTGGGCTTTTTGGAAATGGTAAATATTTGCAGGAAAAATAGCAACGAGTAGAGTGATAATACCCCAAGCTGCTGAAGCTCTGTAGGCAGGGAATAATAACAAAGCTCCCAATAGAATTTCTACCACTCCCACAAATAAGTTGGCTTTGTCGGGTATGGGAACCCACTTGGGCGTAATTCTTAAATACATTCCCGGGTTTATAAAGTGATTGATGCCTGCCAGTATGTAGATAGCAGCCATGATGTATAGGTTTGTCAATGTGCTTTTATTAATAGTGAAAAATACTGATGAATTCAGTTGATTAACTTTTTGTGCAGTTTGGTGTCCACATTTTAAAGAAGCGGAATTGTTTGGTGTATTCTTCTCTGGGGCAAAAAGCCAGACATACTTCTTGGTTATCTAGCGCAGATTCGGTGAGTAAAATGTGTTTGTCTTCTTTCTTGGCGTTTTCAAATTCTTTATCATTTACAGCGCAAACCACTTTTTTAAATACCTGATTAATCCATTTTTGCATGTCTTCGTCTTGTTCAAATTTTCTGAAGCATGCCAGAGAAGCATGGGCAGAAATTACAGGAACGAGCTTGTCTGGTACATTGCGCTTTACAAGAATGTACATTTTCATAAGCAGTAAAATTTATTGAGTTAGGTATACATCAAGTAAACATTAACCTAAATCTGTGTGTTTTTAAGATAACAATGAAACTTTACTTAAAATATTAGGTAATGGTAGTGGAGTGCTTTACTAATAGTTTGAAGCATTACACATTAACAAATTTAACTGAAACATGAAAAAGAACTTTGTAACTCAATTATTTAGCATTTGCTTGTTTGTCGTTTTTACTGCTGTAAATGTATCTGCACAACAAGTAACCGAAGCGCAAGTCACTTTTAATATTAAAAATGCAGGCATCGGTGTAGATGGATCTTTAGGTGGCTTTAAAGGTGAAATTAATTTTAACCCACAACAGCCAGAAAACAGTAAAATGGAAGCCAGTGTAGATGTATCTACCATAGATACAGGTATTGGTATGAGAGATAAGCATTTGAAAAAGGATGATTATTTTGATGTGGAGAAGTACCCACGTATCTCAATGAAATCTACTTCTATTAAATCTACTGGCGAGGGCAGCTACGAAGGCAAGTTTGATCTTACGATAAAAGGACAAACCAAAGAGGTAACTGTGCCCTTTATCGTAGATGTAAGTGAGAATATGTATTTAATAAAAGGAAGCTTCGAAATAAACCGCCGAGATTTTGGTGTTGGTGGTAATAGCTTTATGCTTTCTGATGATGTAACTGTTTCTATTGAATTAGAAGCCGAACATCCTAAAATAACAGGTAGATAATCGGATAATGCTTTTATTCGATTTTGATACTTTCTGTCGCTTCCTCTAACTCTTTTTGTAATTCTTTTACTATAGATAATTGTTGGTTCAGGGCAATTTCCTGAACTAACACTTCTATTCTATCAATAATTTGGGTGTCGGATTGAATTTGATATTTCTTAGCTTCCGTATCTGCAAAAGTATCAATGTTCAATTCTTCCATTTCATTAAATTCTTTGGTTTTGCCTAACACATATTCAGCAAGATATTTATTGTAGAGTAGGATCATGAGCTTTTCTACAGCTGTTTTATAGAAGTTTTTAGCTGCCTGTTGAAATGCTATTTGATCGTTTATCTTGTCGATTAAGGTTTGTATATTACTCTTTACTGCTGTATTTAAGCCTTTGGTCTCAAGTTTTGTGTTGAGTTTATTATATTCTTTTTGAAGCTTTTCGATTTTTTTACCTTTATCTTCTTCAAGCAGCAAATTATCTTTTAAAAGTGTGTGCGATTTGCCTTTTTCACTCTTTTTCCAAATTACTCTTTTCCCTTCGCAACAAAAACAAGTCTCTTCTTCGAAATGTGTATTTAGGTACTGGTTATGTCCATTTAGCTTTCCTGAGCCTTTGCAAACAGCACAGTGAACGATAAGTATAGAGCGGAAGAATAAGATAGTAAAGGTGATTAGTGGTAAAGCAAAAATAGTAATTGCGAGTTGAGCATATATGGGTGGGGTAGGAGCACCTCTTTTAGGTGCTATACCTAGAAAAATACCTATGAATAGGGCAATAATATAAACTCCTAGGATGTAAATCCATGGAACAACAATAGCTAGAGGTAGTACTTTACGATCAAACCTTAAAAGGTGTGTATACAGGGCTGGCTCTTTTAGCATGGCTCCAGCACTTATACTGTCTAAGCTTCCCCATAGTAGAGAAAGATAAGCTACTATTATGTAGCTAGTAAACATGAGAATAATTAGAGTAGTTGCCATAAGTTGAGTGTTAGTTTTTGATTTACATGATTTAATAATTATTCCCCTGCCATCACTTCTACAGGCTCAACCTGAAAGCCAATTACCAATACATCGTCTATTTGAGGTTCGTTGTGGTTGTTATTTTCGAGCCATTCTTCAAAAGTGTGAAAAAGTATTTGGTGTTGGTCTTCCATCGGGAGTGTGTGATTTTTAAATAGCAATTGTTTAAAGCGTTTGCTCATAAACTTTCTGCCTTCATCTCCTCCAAACTGATCTTGAAAACCATCGGAATAGATATAGATTTGGCAAGGTGTATCTATTTTAATTTCATGTAGTGTAAACAGTCGATTTGCTTCGTTTTGCATTCCGCCAATAGGCATTTTATCTCCCTTAACCTCATGTATCTCTCCTTCGCTCATGTATACCATTGGATTTTTGGCTCCAGCATATTGCAGTATATTGTTTTGCTCATCCCAAATGCAAATGGCCATGTCCATACCGTCTCGGTTGGCAGTTTCTCTTTGTCTTAAGGTTTGGCTAATACCTACATGCAGGTGGTTTAGAATTAAATCTGCCTGAAGAATTTCACGCTGTTTTACTACTTCGTTGAGTAATTCGCTGCCGATCATACTCATAAATGCACCCGGCACACCATGTCCAGTACAATCGACTGCTGCTATTAGTTTTTTGCCTTTTACTTCTGCAAACCAATAAAAATCTCCACTCACATGGTCTCTCGGTCTAAAAAACACAAAGGATTTAGGGAACGCTTTTTTGATGTTGCTGATCTGAGGAAGCTTGGCTTCTTGTATGCGCTTGGCATAATTGATACTGCTCTGTATGCTGCTATAAGCTTCTTCTAGTTGGAGCGCCTGTTTTCTTATATCATCATGCTGTACAGAAATTTGCTCTTTCTGACTTTGTACAGTCTCCAATGTGGTGTTCAGTTCTTCATTTATCTGGTTGAGCTCTTCGTTTGCTTCCGAAAGTTTAATGGTTCTTTCTTGCACTTTCTTTTCCAGCTCTTCATTGTGTTTTTGCTGTATGCGTAGGTTCTTTTCTTGTAGCTCTTCTTTCTCTTGTTTAATAATTCTGTAGCGATCGCTCAATGCCAGAGATAGCAACATTACTTCCATAGCAGAACCTATTTCGGCTCCATGTGTAGTAAACAAGTTTACTGGTAATATACCTGCATTTCGTAAGGTAATGAGCGAGCCACCAAGCAAGTAGAAAGTCCATGCAAATACATAAAACCTCGCGTAGCGATTTCCCTTTCTCCATGCCAGTATACCTGTTACTAAAAGAGAGATCGTTTGTAGCGAAACCACCGAGTTGGTTGCAGAAGGGCTAATGTCGGTTACTACCAGAACAATGGCGACTACTGCGGCGATCATAATGCCTTTAAGTAAATAGCCTGTCCAAGGGATGTATTTTTTAATTTCCAGAAAGTTAAGTGCAAAGCTACCTGTGGCCATTACTACGAGTCCCATAAAAATTCTGGTAAAATACATATTCCACCACACAGATTCAGGGAAGAGGTATTTGAAGCTAAAGCCAGCGACCGTCATAAAAATACCTACTGTACAGATAATGGAAAGCAGGTAGTATAGGTAGTTTGAATCTCTAAGTGTGATAAATACAAAGAGGTTGTAAAAGATCATGATTACCAATGCGCCACAATAGATGCCATAATACAGGTGGCTATCCATCATGCTTTGCTGAAAGGTTGTTTCTTGCTTTACAGTAATTGGAAAAATGAGTGGCCCTTTTGTGTGTACTTTAAAAAAGCAACTGTAAGTATTGTTATCTGGCAAATTGAGTCTAAATGCAAATTGATGGCTTTTTATTTCTCCACGTGTATCAAAAGGTAAACCTCTGCCTGTGTGTATCTCCTTCCAGCTACGATCAGGTTTTTGGAGGTAAGCATCTAAAGAATCTAGCAAGGTATAATTAATATGAAACAGCCAGTTGTTTATTTCGGGATCAGCATTTTTTACATCAACTCTTATCCAAGTTATATTTTTTGTATAACCCATGTTCAGTATGTCTCCATCTGGTAACTTAGTCCATTGTTCGGCAGGTATTGCTTTAGCCTCATTAAAAGACAGATGGTCAGTGCCATGACTGATGTACTGTATTTTTGCCGGTATGTTGGGCTTTTCGGGAAAGAGGTTAGTTGTATTGAAATCTTGTGCAAAACAGGTACTCACACTTAAAAATAATCCAAGAATAAACAGAAGACATTTTGTGAGAGGCATGGCTGATTATTGGTTGTAAAAAATGCTGTACAAAAAATAATTTTTTGAGTGCGATGTAATATTCAGTAAACGCATTTTTCTACTACTCCTTATGAAGTATTAATGAAATTGAAAGAATAAGCTGCGGATAGGGGGAAATGTCTGTTTTTATTAGAAAAAATATGATTAATTATAGGTATTTATTTGTGCGAATATAGATATGTCCTATGTTTGTGTTTGCCTTAAATAGGGTATTTATTGCAATTCTAATTTCTATAATCTACCGTAAAAAATGAAGATATTTTTATCAGTTGTATTGATGTTTTTGATCTCATATAATTTACTAGCACAAGAGAATACAGAAGAAAAACCCAACACATTCGGCATTAAAGCAGGTATTATAGATGTCTCTCTTTACAGAGAAATAGGCCCCAATGTAGAAGTCTATTATGAGCGAGCACTTAAGCATGGTTTCTTTTTAGGATTGAATGCTGGTGTAGGGAAGTACAATAATTTTCCTGAAGAATTTAATACTTATCCAGGAAGAATACTAGATGGAGTTGGGGTGCCTGAGGCGATAAATGAGCAGATAATAGGCATGCAAGCAGATGATGCCCTTTTGTATGGATTTAATAGACGTTCTGTAGCATATGGACAATTGTATCTCAAATACCAAGCACCTATTAAGATTTTGGGTAATGGAATACATGCAATATTAGGGCTGATGCATAATCACACTGAAACAGTTAGTTTTGGTTTGGGGAATTTTTCTTATATGCATAGTGACAATAAGGTTTATGAATATGAAACCACTTATCATTTAGGGTATTATTCGAGTTTAGGATGGACAGTAGGTTTCGGGATTGAGCGAGAAATGGCAAGAGATTTTGTATTCTCGGCAGATGCCAAGTATAACTTGCTCTTTGGTTATAGACAAATGGAGGATCCTTCAGGTCTAATAAGAGTGGGGATTGGTAAACGATTTAAATGATAGCTGAGGAAATTGTAGCTTATGCATAAAAAAACTCCTTGAAGCTTAAGCCCAAAGGAGTTTTAATGTAAATATATTTTATGATTACTTCTTCAATTTTGAAACTAGTTCTTCTGAGAATCCAGTAGAAGAGAATCCGCCATCGTGGAAAAGGTTTTGCATAGTAACCTTTCTTGTAAGGTCAGAGAAAAGTGTGATGATGTAATCTGCACATTCTTCTGCTGAAGCATTACCTAATGGAGATAGCATTTCTGCAAAATCCATAAACTCTTGGAATCCATCGATACCTTTACCAGCAGTAGTTACTGTAGGCGATTGAGAAATAGTATTTACTCTTATTTTTTTAGACTTTCCTAATCTTTCACCGTAGCTTCTGGCGATAGATTCTAGTACAGCTTTAGCTTGAGCCATATCGCTGTAGTGAGAGAAAGTACGCTGAGCAGCAATGTAAGATAGTCCTAGAATAGAACCACCATCGTTAAGTGAATCTGTTTTTTCACCTACCTGCATTAATTTATGAAAAGAAAGCGCAGAGATGTCTATACTTTTAAGAAACCAGTCATAGTTAAGGTCGCCGTATTCTTTTGATTTACGTACGTTAGGGCTCATACCGATTGAGTGAAGAACAAAATCGATTTTTCCACCCAATTTCTCTATTGATTCTGAGTATAGTTTTTCAATGTCTTCGGTAGAAGTAGCATCTGCGGGAATTACTACAGTATCGCAAGCTGCTGCTAGCTCATTAATTTTCCCCATTCTCAAAGCAATAGGTGCATTGGTAAGCGTAAATGTAGCGCCTTCTTCTTTTGCTTTTAGAGCTACTTTCCAGGCAATTGAGTTTTCATCCAGGGCACCAGTAATTATGCCTCTTTTTCCTTTTAATAAATTGTATGCCATTTATCCTCAGTTTTTAATTTCTAATATGCAATCTTACAAAATTAGATTTTCTTGTAACAATAAAAAATTATGCATGGGAGATAGATCGCTAATTATTGCTTTATACAGGCTCAGTCACGAAAAGAGCTGCTGCATTTTCATCAGTTACCTTTTCAACTTCAGCTACATCTATATCTTTTAACTCAGCAATTCGCTGGGCAATAATCGGAATATAAGAAGGCTCGTTTCTTTTTCCTCTGTGTGGTTTAGGTGCAAGATAAGGGCTGTCTGTTTCTAAGAGCAAATGCTCCAAACCAACATGTGGAATCACTTTATCTAAACCTCCATTTTTAAAGGTAGCAACACCGCCAATACCCAGTTTAAAGCCAAGTTTTAAAATTCTTTCTGCATCCTCTAAGTTGCCAGTAAAGCAATGTACTACACCAGTAAGCCCTTCTTCGTACACATCTTCTAGTAATTCAAGGGTTTCTTGCATTGCCTCACGAATGTGAATTACTATGGGTAATTTGAATTTTTTAGCCCAGTTGGTTTGTATTCTAAAAGCTTCCTTTTGTTGCTCAAAATAAGTTTTATCCCAATACAAATCGATACCCATTTCGCCTACAGCTGTAAAGTGGCGTTTGTTCAGCCATTCTTCTACTATGTATAGTTCTTTTTCGAAATTTTTATCTACAGAGCATGGGTGTAAACCCATCATACTAAAACATTTGCCTTTATATTTCTCTTCAAGCTCAAGCATACCGTCTATAGATTTGTGGTCTATGTTGGGCATGTAAATTTTATTCACATTTTCTTCAAAAGCTTTTTCAAGAATTTTGTCAACATCCTGTTTAAATTTGTCTGAGTATATATGGGCGTGACTATCAGTCATGACTATGGTCTTTTATTTAGGTTGAAAATATAGGTGCAAAGGTGAAATATTAGGATTGAATAAAAAAAATAAATTATATCGCAATTCTAATTGTTCTCCTCAGTTTTGAAGAGCGTAGTAAATTTATCTTTGCAAATTACCTTGAAAAAACTTAAATAAGGGGCTTATCGTTTAATAGTATGAATTTGAAACAGCCTAGTTTTTTTTCAGATTTAAGACATAAACCTGAAGCTATGAGGAAATATATATTTTATATAGCAGCTGTATTATTAAGCAGTTCATTTATTGTAAAAGACGGGCACCAATACAGACAAGTAAAGAACAACAGTTTTGCCCGTGGGGAGCGCTTTGTGTATGAAGCGCATTATCTTGGTTTTAATGGAGGCGAGGGAGTTATCACTCTTGACGACGATATCCATAAGGTAAATGGCCGAGATTGTTATAAAGTTGACGTGCATGGAAAAACTACTGGTATGGCCTCTTGGTTTTATCAAGTAGAAGATTTGTGGCGCTCTTATATAGATACTGGAGCCATTACTTCTCAAAAATTCTTTAGAGATATTAGCGAGGGTAAAAACTACAAACTAAAAGAAACAACTTTATTCGATCATAAAAACAAAAAAGGAAAGCTCAAGCAAGATAAGAAGGGTAAGGTAAAGGTGAAGGAGTTTAAGTTGAAGGAGTATCCTCAGGATATGATCAGTGGTTATTACTACCTTAGAACCATCGATTTTGATAATAAAAATCCTGGCGATGTTATCAACATGAATGCGGTATATGAAGATACTGTATACGATTTTAGTGTGAAGTATCTGGGTAAAGAAATTCTAAAAACCAAAGTAGGTAAAATACATACTTTTGCTTTGTCTCCAATTATGCCAGACAACAAGCTTTTTGATGGTGGAGATGCGATTACATTCTGGGTGTCTGATGATAAAAACAGAGTGCCGCTAGAAGTAAAAGCGAAGATGTTTATTGCTGCAGTAAGGATTGAGCTAGTAGATTACTCAGGACTTAAGTATCCGTTCAACTTTGCCGAAGACTAGAATTTTTTTGTAAAAAAAGGATGCAATTATTACATGTAGTTTAACACAATATTAGTATTAAAAATAGATGAGCCCCTTCTGAGAAAGCAGAAGGGGCTTTTTATATTCATTTCTTTAGAACTTTAACAAATAAGCTAAGTTTCTGAGTAGGTTTTTTAGCAGTCTTTTGTGTTTTTTTTACAATGTACTTTTAAGAAGCAATGGATTCGACCTCAATTTTTGAAGAAAATAAGCAATGCAGTTAATAATTATTAATATTCATTACATCTCATACTAATTTTTATCTCTTATAAAAATCTAGAAAAAAAGCCTGTGCCGTTAGCTATACAATTATTTCATTTTTTCATAATTTGATATGGCACACGAGGAGCAAAATAAGGATCAAAATTTTTCAGAAGGCTTAGCTAATGAGAGCCAAGAAATAAGTGAAAATAAACAAAAGGTTTCAACTTCCACATCATACAGTAACAGTTATAGTGATCAGTTGATCGCTGCTATTTCCAAATCTAATGGAATGGTAGAGTTTGATATGGAGGGAATAATACTAAATGCCAATAAGCTTTTTCTAGATATAATAGGCTATTCTCTAGAAGAGGTTAAAAACAGGCATCATAGTACTTTTTGTGATCCTATTTATGCCAATGGTGAAGAGTATAAAGAGTTTTGGAGAAAACTGGGCAGAGGTGAATTTGATAAAGGTGTATACAAGAGGCAAACTCGTGAAGGGAAAGATGTATGGTTAGAAGCAACTTATAACCCGATTAGAGATAAGAATGGTAATCTCATTCGTGTAGTAAAGTTTGCCCAAGATGTAACGGAGCAATACCGTAGAGCTCAAGAAGACGAAGCCAAATTAAAAGCAATTAACTCCTCTAATGCATCCGTTGAATTTGATCTAGACGGACATATCTTAACTGCCAACGACAAGTTCCTACGATTAATGGAGTATGATCTCAAAGAAGTTTATGGTAAACATCACCGTATTTTCTGCGATCATGAATATGCAACTTCTAGAGAGTACGAAGCTTTCTGGATGAAACTTTCTCAAGGTGTGCATGATGAGGGAGAATATAAAAGAATTACAAAGAGCGGAAGAGAAGTTTGGTTAAATGCAACCTATAATCCGGTTTACGATTTAGATGGTAAACTGGTTAAAATAGTTAAGTACGCTGTTGATATTTCGGAGCAAGTTCACTTACAACTCGAAATTACTAGAACCAAAACAGAGCTTGAAAGTAGGATTAGCGGTTTTAACACGGCAGCTCTAATGTCTGAGACAGACTTGTACGGTAACATTACCTTTGTAAACGATAAATTCTGCGAAGTAGCAGGTTATACTCAAGAAGAACTTATTGGTCAGCCACACAGTATTGTAAGGCACCCTTCTACGCCTAAAGCAGTATTTAAAGAATTATGGGAAACCATTAAAAGCGGACGTATATTTCAGGCAGAATATAGAAACAAGAAGAAAGATGGCGGTCACTATTGGGTAAATGCTACGATAGCTCCGGTATTAGATGAAAATGGCAAGCCGGTTAAATATATAGGTATCCGTTTCGATGTTACCGAGCAAAAAGAACAACAGCTTGAAATTACCAGAACCAAGACAGAACTTGAAAGTAGGGTAAGCGGTTTTAACACGGCAGCTCTAATGTCTGAAACAGATATATATGGCACAATTACTTTCGTAAACGAAAAATTCTGTGAGGTAGCAGGTTATACTCAAGAAGAACTTATCGGTCAGCCACATAGTATTGTAAGACACCCTTCTACACCTAAAGCTGTATTTAAAGAATTATGGGAGACTATTAAAAGTGGACG
>PBYL01000320.1 GCA_002729595.1 Thalassovita sp.
AACCATTGTTATTATAATGGCCATAAACCATTAGATACAATGTTCTTCCATCTGGTGAAATAATTGGAGCCAACTCGCGAAGAGAAGTATTTACATTAGCTCCAAGATTATGTAGTTTAAAATCTGATTGCGCATAAAGTCTGCTGCTTAATGCTATCAAAAATGCAAAGATCAGCGAGTAATGTTGTTTCATAATCCTTTCGTTTGGTTTAATAAGATTCTCCTCACACCCATTCCAACTGGTGTACTTATCCTCAGAAAATAAATTCCCGAAGGGAAACCTTCTGTATTTAACTTTATTTGCCTGTTTATAATATTTGATTGTGTAAGCAATATTTGTCCTGTTACATCTACTAAAGCCAGCTCATCAACTTCACCTTCTATGTATAAATAATCACTTGCAGGAACTGGGTAAATACTCAGATTGGCCAAAACTTCTTCGTTGGTAGCTGTAACTATTTGTTTTTGTTTAATGATGATTTCGAACTCTTTATCACTGGCTTTGAGGGTTATTTTACCAGTTCTTTCAGTTTGTTCGGCAGAGCTAACTGTTAAATTGATTTTACCTAATAGATCTGTTTCTACTTTATCAATCTGAATCCAACTATCTACATTAGCGATCTCCCAAGTCGTATTGGCAACAACCTGCACTTCAATAGATTGACTTCGTTTATCGATTTCAAATGTAGAAGGGCTGGCAACAAGTGTAATTGGCTGGCCTTGTTGTTCTATGAGAATTGTATCAGATTCATTTTCAGTATTCACTATCACTGTTCCTTTCCTCTCAGTAACTGAGTTGTTTATCTGTACTTTTACCTGAACGGTTGCATTACCAGTTCCATTAATTTTACTAAAACTAATCCACGAAACCTGTGTGCTCACATTCCAGTTTTTCTCGGATGTAATCTGGATATCTTTCCCTCCTCGCTTATGATCAAAAGCAAGTTGATTGGTTGAAGTAACTAAGCTATTTCTTACAAAAGCATTTGCTTCTCCAGCCATCAGTTGAATAAAAAAAATAATGACTAAATAGAAAAAATAGGTTCTCTGTATATGAAAAAATCTAACTGACATTCCTGTAAATAAATGTTAACCCTAATTAAACGGCAGTCAGAAAGTTTGCTTTTAGTAGAGAGAAAGCTCACAAGTTCGTAGGTGTAACATAAGAAGCATATTCATGTTAATACGAGCTCATATTAGAATTTTAGTTAGCTTTTTTTTAACTATAACTCATAAAAAAACTAGTATCTGGCGATGTTTCACGGTTAAATGCATTATTTGTGAGATTTATATTATAGGTAAGATTATAGATTGAATTACATTATTAAGATAAAAACAGCACCAATTATTAGTATTAGAGTGCTTGTTTGAGCAATGTTTTTGGAGCTTTACTAACCTCTAATGTACTTCTACTCCACTAACAGGCCTACTTATTACAATTAAATACACATTTCGACATTTTCTACACATGATTATTATTAAATGATTGTAAACAAGTAAAATATTATGGCCCAATCGGTTAGCAATCAAAAGCTGGAAGAGAAAGGTTTTCATGATGCATTCATATCATATGGTAGAAAAGAAAGTAAAGCTTTTGCATTAAGGCTTCATAATCAACTTTCTGAATTAGGCTACAACATATGGCTGGATCAAGATGATATTCCTTTAGGTGTAGATTTTCAAGATCAGATTGATAAGGGGATTGAGAATGCCCATAATTTTATTTACATAATCGCTCCACACGCCAATAACTCTGCTTTTTGCAGAAAAGAGGTTGAGCTTGCTATAAAGTACAAAAAGCGAATAATTCCTATTTTACATGTAGAGGAAGAGTTGGACAAACTCCATCCAGAAATAGGAAAAATTAACTGGTTGTATATGCGAGAGGTTGCCAACATGGAACTACCTCAAGAAGAGTGGAAATCAATTGATAATTACGATAATGTATTTCAGGGATTAGTAAACCTGATTAGTACAGACAAAGCATATATTGAACAACACACCCAATTATTAAAAAAGGCACTTAACTGGCAAAGAAATCAATATGAGAATAAATTTCTACTAGTAGGTAAAGAGAGACAAGATGCAGAGAAATGGCTGCTAAAAGCAGTTGAAAGTGACCAAACACCCGTAATTCCTTCAGATTTACATTGCGAGTTTATTAGTGAGGCTAAGAAAAATGCCGAAAACCTAATGACAGATGTATTTATCTCATACGCATCTGAAAACAGTGAACTAAGAGATCGCATTAAAAATGCACTATCTCACCATATCATCACCACTTGGGTACATAACAAAGACATACGTTCTGGACAAGATTTTGCCGTTGCGATCAACGAAGGGATTGAGCAAGCTGATAGTCTAATATTCTTTATCAGCAATGAGTCTTTACAGTCTGAATACTGTATTAAAGAGCTCAATTATGCGCTGGAATTAAATAAAAGAATCATCCCAATTCTTATTGAAAAGGAGATTAATTATGAGCAACCTGCTGCCTTAGCATCTTTACAATATATAGATTTTACAGCTCACGAGCAGATAGAACATTTTTCGAGTAAGATAAATGAATTGGTGGGTCGCTTAAATGAAGACCGACGCTATTACCAACAACATAAAATTTTTCTTGCTCAAGCTTTAAAATGGCAGAAACAAGAACAAAACCCAAGTATATTATTAAGAGGTTACAACCTGCAAAATGCGCAGGCGTGGATTAAGATTGGGAAAAAGAGAGCTTCACAAAAGCCAATAGCCTTACAAGAAGAATTTATAGAAGCCAGTACTAGCCAAACTGGTCAGCAAAATATTGAAGTATTCGTTTCCTATTCCCGTACCGATGGAGATTTCGCCAGAAAAGTAAATGAACAACTTCAGTTAAATGGTAAAACAACCTGGTTCGACCAAGAAAGTATTGCAGAAGGATCAGACTTCCAGAAAGAAATTGAAAAAGGTATCGAAACCTCCGATAACTTTCTATTTATCATTTCGCCAGAAGCTGTACAGTCTGAATATTGTGCCAATGAGGTAGCTTATGCAAGTCAGTTAAACAAACGCTTTGTAACTGTTTTCTACAGAGATACTGACCCCAAAACAATGCCTCTTGAGTTGTCGTCTGTACAATGGATCAACTTTAAAGAACTCGATTTTCACACGGCATTTAGCCAATTAATAAGAACTCTAGATACTGACAGAGAGCACTTACAAGCCCATACCAAATGGCAACGTCGTGCCATGGAGTGGAACGAAAACGATCGAGATAAGTCTAGGCTATTAAGAGGTAATGAGTTTACGCTAGCAGAAGTATGGCTACACGAAGCCCAAGAGAATAACAAAAAACCTGAGGCTACAGCACTACAAGAAGAATTTATTAGCGAAAGTAAAAAAGCCATTTTTGCTTCTCAGCTAAAAGAAAAGAAAACCAATCAGCGACTTAAAATATTTTTAGCAGCATCTATTATTGCTTTACTATTTGCCATTGCGGGTGGTTTGTATGCAGTAAAAAAAGGATATGAAGCTAAAGAGCACGCTAAAATTGCTTTAGAAAAAGAACAAAAAGCAACACAAGCAGAAAAAGAAGCCAAAGAAGCTTACGACCAAGTTTCTATCGCTGTAAAAAAAGCAGAAGATGCTCAAAAAGAAACACTTAAAACGCTAGAAGAGCTTCAATCAAAAGAAAAGCAGCTAGAAAACGCATTAATTGTGGCTAAGCGAAATGGAGAAATTGCTAAGCAAAACGAACTTGAAGCAGAAATAAGTCGCGTTCGTGCAGAGATTGAGGCACTTCATATGAAAAATTTCTCTAAGGTAATTCGCATTGCAAAATCTGACCCCACTATTGCTACTTCTGCTTTACAGCTAATTAATAAAAGAGCTGAGAAAGATGAATTTAAGGAGTTTATTTATGATATTTTTTCTAAAAACTATCTTTATAGTCACAATCTAAAAGATCACCACGCCCAAATATACGCTGTAAAGTCTTCACCTGATGGCCAAAATATTATATCTGGTGGCAGAGATTCTCGCGCTAGAATATGGAATAAAAATGGACACCCCGTATATGTTTTTTATGGACATTCTAGTACTGTTTTAGGTATCGATATTACCCCTCAAAACAAAGTTATTACAGGCAGTTGGGACAAAAAAGCCCTTGTTTGGGATTTAAATGGTAAGGTCGAACTAACCTTAGAACATGATAATCCTGTTTGGTCAGTAGCTGCTTCAAACGACGGAAAACATTATTTAACAGGAACCAGTGATAGCCTTGCATTTTTGTGGGATGATACCGGCAAAAAGCTTCTTTACTTTACTATTGATGGAACTGCTTGGGGTGTTGAGTTTTCTCCGGATGGTCAATCTATACTTATTACAAATGGCTCTAAAGCTTCTCTATGGGATATATCCGGTAATTTTATTAGATCATTCCAGCATAACGAAACAGTTTATAAAGCTGTATTCTCACCAGATGGCACAAAGGTTTTAACAGGCTCTTGGGATAGAACAACTAAGTTATGGAATTTAGATGGAACCTTAATTCACACCTATGATTCTGACTATACATATAGCGTTGATTTTTCTCCTAATGGTAAATTGATTCTTACAGCTGGAAATGATACAGACATCAAAATTTGGGATTTAAATGGACACCTAGTTAAAACCTTAAAGGGACATACTAAAAAAATAAGAAGCGCAGTATTTTCTGGAGATAATAACAACGTAATATCTGGTAGTGATGATGAAACTGTAAAGTTTTGGCCTATGACAGGTAGAGTTGAAGATGATTTTATCTCTAAGAAATATGTGATGAATGGTTTTGAGTTTTCACCTGATGGCACAAAGGTTTTATATGCCAATACAAATAACATTGCCACTTTAAGAAATATACAAACTGGCGAGGAAATACAATTATCACATCATACTAATTATATAAAAGATGTGGCATTCTCTCCTACTGGAGATACATTAGTAACAGCAGGAAAAGACAAGCAAATTGTACTCTGGTCTTCTGATGGTAAATTTCTAAATAGCTTTAATGATAAAGCTGAAATTAAAAGCATTAGCTATGCTCCAGACGGAAAAACTATTATTTCTGCAAACACCTCAAAAGACATATCTATATGGACAAATAAAGGCAAGCTGAAAAAAAGAATTACAGCAGCACATATGGAGGCAATTACTACACTTGAGATTTCTCCAAAGAATAATATGTTCTTAACAACTAGTGCAGATAAAACAGCTATTCTTTGGACAATGAATGGTGATATTATCAATACATTCTCCGATTATAATAATTACATATTCTTCGGAACATTCTCACCGAACGGAAAACAAATCTTACTTGGAGGCAAAAATAACACAGCTCAACTTTACGACTTAAAAGGAAACCTACAACAAGTATTTAGAGGGCATTCTTCATATGTGATTACTTGTGCATTCTCTCCAGATGGAAGCTCTATTGCTACAGGTAGTACCGATAGAAGTGTAAAACTTTGGAGTCTGGAAGGTAACTTATTCAAAAGCATCGAAGACCATAAAGATATTGTAAATTCTATTGTGTTCTCTAAAAATGGCAAATATATGCTCACTGCCTCCGATGATGGTCAAGTATATATACGCCATAAAATTTCTGAACCATTAGAATATATAGAACAAAGCAAGTTGGCAGACTTTAACGCTACAGAATATGCAAAAGCAGGAATTATTGATATTACAGACTATATCAATTTAGAAAAAACAGCAGACCTAATAGCTCTGAGTGATACTTATATTGAAGCTTCAAAAGAAAAAGAAAGCAACTCAGAAAAAGAAGATATGCTTTATAGTGCTTTTAGTATTATTAAAAATATTGAAGATAAAAGTAAGCAGTTAGATAATAGTCAACTACAACAGGTCTATCTAAAAGCAGCAGAAGCCCATAAATTATTAGGTGAAAATAGAAGTAGTTATTCTGGTACTTTCCAAGCTGGTATTTCTTCATTTGAAGAATCGCTCGAATATTTCAATAAAGTAGTAGACTTGGGAACACCTTCGATCGAAGTACTCCATTCTATTAGTACTATTCTTAATTATTTAGAGATTGGTTACACTTCGCAATATCAAATTGCCAAAGCTGCTGATGTAAAGCTACAAGAAATTAATATTCTCGAAAAAATTGCCGTATCAAACCCATACGAACTATACATTAATAATAAGATTGCTGAAGCCTACAGCAGTTATGCTTATGTTCTCCTAAAACTAAAAAATAACAAAGAAGCAGTAGGTGTAATGAAAAACCTTTGCAAGCGCTATCCAGATAAAAAATGGCTAGATGTAAGACTTGCTACAACACTACTTTTTAATGGCGAACAAAGTGAAGCTTACAAAATTATTGAGAGCCGAAAAGACGATGAATACATTGTAAGAGAACCTTTGTTTACAGATAACTTTGATGATAATAGCCAAAACTGGTGGACTGGTACAGGCAATAATGCAGCTTCTATTGAAAATGGAAATTACATTATTGAAAGAACAATTAACAGAAATGGTCTTTTTTACAGAGGAATATCTATAAACACGCAAAAAGACTTTGAAATTGAAACCAGCTTTAAAATAGCTCGTGGTGTACAAAATAATAGTTTCTCTCTTGACTTTGGCAGCAATGTAGATGAGTACAACACATTCGGAGTTTCTGGTGATGGCTATTATGTAATTAGAAGTATTTTCGATGGTGAATGGCAAACTTTTAAACCTTGGATCAATTCTAAAGCAGTTAAAAGAAATGATTATAATAAATTAACTGTAAGGAAAATCGCTGATAAATTATATTTCTTTGTTAATGAATCTATGGTACACAGTATGCCATTTGATCAAGAAAAATGGTTTGGTGAAAAAATCGGCTTTACTGTACAAGATACATCAGTTCTTAATATAGACTTTTTATATGTTTCTCAATTGGAAGTTGAAAAACCGCTAAATGAACTTCAAAAGAATAGTGTACAAAACTCCAATTGGATAAACCAATACCACTATACTTTTAAAGATAAGTTTAGAGAAGAATTTACAAGTCTTGCAAAAGATGACTTGCATACT